>CAZBDL010000379.1:0-3918 GCA_964490525.1 uncultured Victivallales bacterium
CCCGCTACGTCCTGGCGGGGCCGTCTCCGTCGGCGCTGCCTCCGACGATGCGTATGGGGAACGGGGCGCTGGCCTCGCCCGCATAGAGGCTGCGATGCGGGAAGGGGATTTCAATGCCCTCCGCATCGAACCGTGCCTTGATTTCTGGCAGGATGCTGTTCTTCAGCGCCAAGAAGTCGTCCTTGGCGAACCACAGGCCGAGCATGAACTCGAGTGCCGAGTCGCCGAACCCCTTGAAGATGACCACCGGCTCGGGCTCGTCGAGGCAGTGCGGGTTGCGGTCGGCGACCTCGCGCAGGATGGCCATCACCCGCGCCGCATTCTCCTTGTAGGCCACGCCCAGGTCGATGTCCATGCGCCGGATCGGGAAGCGCGTGACGTTGGTCACGGCGGACTTGATGAGGATTTCGTTGGGGATGCGGATGAGCTGGTTGTCGAAGGTGCGCAGGTAGACGGCCATGAGATCCATGGCATGGACGATGCCCGTGTGGGCGTCGATCTTGACCAGGTCGCCGAGCTGGAAGGGCTTTTCGATGAGCAGGAAGAGGCCGCTGATCAGGTTCGAGAGGCTGGTCTGGGCGGCGAAGCCGATGGCGATGCCGGCGATGCCGGCGGCGCCGAGCAGGGCGTTGAGGTTGAAGCCGAGCTCGCGCAGGACCATGATGCCGATCATCAGCGTGCCGCCGTAGGACAAGGTCTTGCTGGCGACCATCACCATCTGCGGCGAGCAGCGGCGGGCCAGCGTGCGGCGCAGCAGGAAGGACAATGCGGCGACGACCGGCAAGCCGACGAAGAGCAGCACCAGGGTGCGGTTGACCTCGCCGGCATGCTGCCGGTACCAGTCGGCCACATATTCGAGTTCGGGGTTCATGGACGGCTCCGCATGGGTGCGCTAAAGGTGGGCCAGGGTCCTCAGTTCGGAGAAGAAGGGCACGAGATGGCCCTGGTCGGCGGGATTGCGGGCCGGGCCCAGCAGCAACCCGGCCTGGTCGTAGGGGGGTGGCCCCGGCAACGGCCTCAGGCGGCTCCACTCGCCGTCGCCCAGGTAGGTCGCCTCGATGGCATTGGCCCAAAGCCGGGTGGTGCCGAGGAACACGTCCAAGGCCCCCATCGGCAGGGTGAGCCGGGACAGGGAAAGGGTCTCCGCCGAGCGGTTGCGGATCTCGACCGGGCAGACGATGCGGTGCGCCGCCGGGACCAGTTCCGCCACTTCGCGCTTGGCGGTGGTGCGCAGGGCATAGCACAGATCGCCCTCGACGACCGACCCCGCCCACGACTTGGAGAGGGTCGTGGCCGCCGTCTCGTGGAGCTGGAAGTCCTGTCCATGCCCTTCTAGGCGGAAGGACAGGAAGGCGGGGATGCCAATGAAAAACCGGCACTCCGCGCCAGGCATGAGGGAGAGGGCATGGTCGGGACGCGAGATGACCGGCCGGTCGGGCAGCCGCGGCATGACGCGCAGGGCCATCGCCGCATCGGGCGAGATGCACCGGATCCAGGTGGCGTTGTCCGGGGCTGGCGCGTGGTCGACCACGGGTGCCCGCGTCGCCATGACGTCGTCGCCGCTGCGCACCGCGATCCGCCATTCCGGCCCCTGGTGGCGAATCCAGGCGTCGCAGGCGCCGAGCTGCCAATGCCGCGTCGCGCTCTCGGCCACCGCCATGGGCTGCCACATCTCCGCCAGGGTGCTCATCGCCAAGGCTCCTCCCGGCGCCGCGCCGGTCTCCATCATGACCATGCCATTCGGCCAGGACTATAGCTCTCCATCCTTGTCCAGCAACCGGCATCCCCTGCAGGCATTTGATGAACGGCTGGTCCGGCGTCGCCTTGGCGAGGAGGAAGCGAATCCTTGGCGTGCCGCGGCCCTCGGCGGCGGAACGCCAGAGGCGCCATGACGGCTCGCCCTTGGCGGTTTGGGCGGTTCAGGCGAGGTGTCGGCGCAGGCCTTCGAGGACGGCGATGGCGACGGCGTTGGCGAGGTTGAAGCTGCGGGCATGCTCGCCGGGCATGGGGATGCGGTAGAGGCGGTCGGCGAAGCGTCGGCGCCAGGCGGGGGGCAGGCCGGCGGTCTCGCTGCCGAAGACCAGGAAGGCGCCCGGGGGGAACGGGCAGTCCCAGAGGGTGCGGGTGCCGTGCGCGGAAAAGAAGAACCGGCGTTCCGGGGGGCTGGCTCGCAGGAAGGCGCGCGCGTCCGCGTGCTCGCGCCAGTCCAAATGGGGCCAGTAGTCCAGGCCAGCGCGCCGCCGGTGCTTCTCCTCCAGCGAGAACGCCAGGGGGTGGACCAGGTGCAGGCGGCAGCCGGTGTTCACGCACAGGCGCCCGATGTTGCCGGTGTTCTGCGGGATTTCCGGACGGATCAGCACAACATTGAACATGGGGTTCCCTGGCCTGGACGATTTGCCGGCACGTTTTTTGCAACCTATGCTTCAGCCCGGGCATTGTCAACCTGGCGCAGGGCTCCCGCGTCGTGGTCGATGGACATGCGGACGGCGGAGTTGCCCGTCCAAAGCCGGCGGGGTATAATGACGACCATGGAACGAACGGGCATATCCGGGGCGGTGGCTTGGCTCGGGGAGGTGGACTCGACCAACCGTTACGCACGGGATGGGTTGGCGCATCTTGCCGACGGGACGCTGGTGGCGGCGGCGGGGCAGACGGCGGGGCGGGGCCGGCGCGGGCGCGCCTGGGCGTCGCCGTCCGGGGTCAACCTCTATGCGACCTTCGTCGTCAAGGGCTGGCCGCATCCACCGACAGCGGCGACCTGGCTCGCCTCGCTGGCGGCCATCGACCTGCTGCGCGAGGTGGCCCCTGGCGCGGACTGGTGGATCAAGTGGCCCAACGACCTCTATTGCGGGTGCGCCCGCAAGGCCGGCGGCATCCTTTGCGAGGCCCTGGCGTCCGGCGTCGGCCAATGCGACATCCTGGCGGGCATCGGCGTGAACCTCAACATGACGTCGGCGCAGCTCGCCGCCATTCCCGTGCCGGACGGCAGCTATCGCCCCACCTCGGTGCTGGCCGAGACGGGCAGGGCGGTCGACGTCAAGGATTGCGCGGTCAGGCTGGCGGCGGGCTTGGCGGCCTGGCGTGAGGAGGTCGGGCGCCACGGCATTGGCCCGCTCTTCCGGCGCTGGCGCGAGGAGAACCGGATCCTTGGGCGCGACGTTCGCATCGTGACGGATGACGGCAGCGTATCGATCGGGACGGTTGCGGATCTCGCGCCGGACGGTGCCCTGATCCTGGTCGACGGCGACGGGCGGCGGCGGACGTTCCACGGCGGAGATGTCTCGCTGCGCCCGGCTTGACGGTGGCGACCCGGTGTCCGGGAACACCGGGCTCCAGTACCGCCGAGCTTTCGCGCCTGGGAACGCCGAGCCCCAGCTCGGCAGACGCTTGCCGGTTGCAATCCCACCCACGCCTTCTCCGTGTCGGCCTGGCCAGCGGAGCTTTCCGGGGCCGATGCCGAGCAGGAGCTTGGCGGTACTGCCCATGGCCCAATGGCGGATTTTCACTCCGGGGCGCAGGAAAAGTTCGCACCGTGGAGTATATTGCCGTTTTACCGAAGTGGAGAGGGGCGGCGCTGGACTCGCGCGCAGGCGAGTCGCGCCGCCTCGATGTCTTTACCGGCGGCGGGATCGCCGGAACCAAACGGAGCGTGGACGATGTTGCTTGACGGGCTGAAGCTGATGGTCATCGGCATGGGGGCGGTGTATGTCTTCCTCACCCTGATGGTGCTGCTGATCGGTTGGACGGCGCGCCTGGTGGCGCCGTTCGCCGGGCTGCTGCCCGAGGCCCCAAGCAAGGCCGCGCCACGCCGTCCGCCCGTCAAGGCCGCTCCCGCCCTGGCGGGCGACGATTCCCGCCGGACCGCCGCGATCGTCGCGGCCGTGCACCGCTTCCGCCAGGAGCGTGGCGGCTGACCCG
>CAZBDL010000380.1:0-3915 GCA_964490525.1 uncultured Victivallales bacterium
TCAAGGCCATTCCCAGGAGAAAAACGCGGGAAGAGATTCTTGAGCTATCGGCGCCTCTCTTTGCCCGGCACGGTTATGACGGCGTTTCGATGCGCGATGTCGCTGCCGCCGTCGGCCTCACCCAGGCGGCGCTCTACTACCATTTCTCCGACAAGGACCAGCTCTATCTGGATGCGGTGACCTGCGAATTCCAGGAAAAAGAGGCCGCGCTGAAGGCCATGCTGGCCGGCAACGGTACCCCGTGGGAGCGGCTTGAGCGCTTTGTTGCCGGGCTCGCCCGGATGATGGCCACGGACAAGGACTTCCTGCGGCTGGTGCAGTGGGTACTGCTGGACACCGACGAGGCGCGTCAGGGCATCTTGGCCAAAGAGGTATTCAGGGACATGTTCGTTGCCGTCCATGATCTGGCCTGCGAGCTGGACCCGCATCGGGATGCCCACCTGCTTGCGATGTCGATCTTTGGCCTGGTGATCTTCCATTTCCAGACCGGTGCAACCCGTAAGTTCATGCCAGGACACCGGCCACACCAGGACGACCCCGCGGTATTGGCACGCCACGTATGCGAACTGCTGCGACGGGGTCTGGCCGCAGCCGATGGGGAGGCACGCTGACGATGGGGCTCCCGGACAGGCTCATACCGATACCCGGCCCCGTACACGCCGGATTTTCCACACCCTTACCTTGAAAAGGAGCAACGACCATGGCCAAAGCTAAATCCACCTCCGCCCGGACTGCGACGCCGGGATCCATTGCGCAGGAGAATCCGCCCGTCACCGCGGAGGAACGCTATCGAATGATCGCGGAGGCCGCCTATTTTCGCGCGGAAAAGCGCGGCTTTCTGGGCGGCAACGTGGCAGAGGACTGGCTTGAGGCCGAGGCCGAGATCGACCGGATGCTCAGGGAGCAGGGACGCCTTCCCTCCATGACGCCTGAGGAAATCGAGCAACGCGTACAGGGCACCCTCGCCACCGATCCGGCCGTGATCGCCGCCCAGGTGCGCGCGATCACGCTCGATGCACTTACGCGCGGCCACCTCGACACCGACGCGCTCAGACGCGTGACGGCGGCCGTGGTCAAGGGCGCCCGCGAAGGCGCCGCGCCGCTCGGGGAACACGGCGGGCAGGCGCTGAAAGAGGCGATGCGCGGTCTGGACGAGGCGCTGGCCGGGGCGGCGGAGGCCGCCCAGCTCGCCATTCAGGAGGCCGCGGGGCGCACCGGCGAGTTCTCCCGGCAGGGGCTGAAGCAGGCGGCGGACGATCTCGCCACGCTGCAGACGCTGTTCGTCGAAACGCTGCAAGACGCCGCGCAGGCTGCCCGGGGCGTCGTCCAGGCCACCTTCACCGAGCTGGCCGAACATGCCCGCAGCAGCGGCTCGGCCCTCGGCCAACGTACCCGGATCGCGCTCGATCAACTGACCCAGGCCGTTACCTCAGGCGCTCGCGATCAGGCCAAAAAAGGGACGGAAGTCCTGCGCCATGAAGCCGCCCTGCTTGCCGGTCTGGCCGCCGGCCTGCTCCAGGGTATCGCTGCCCGCCTGGGATCGAAAGATACCGACAAGGACGCTTGATGCTGTGGCAAGCGATCGGCGCCGTCCGCGACCTGGGGCGCCTGCATGACATCGCCTCCATCCTGATCCGTTATGGCTTCGGCGATCTGGTGCGACGGATCGGCATGGCGGGCGCCCTGGAACGTGCCGGCCGCGCCCTGCACTGGCACGAGCCGGAGGCGTTGGCGCGGCTGGAGCCGCCGGCCCGCGTGCGCCGGGCTCTGGAGGAGCTGGGGCCGAGCTTCATCAAGCTGGGTCAGATCCTCGCCACCCGCGTCGATCTGTTTCCGGCGGACTGGATCGCCGAGTTCGGCAAGCTGCAGGACGCCGCGCCCGCCATCCCCTTCGCCGAGCTGCTGCCGCAGCTGACGGAGGACCTGGGCGAGCCGCCCGAGGCCGTCTTTCCGCGCCTGGAACCGGAGGCGCTGGCTGCGGCCTCGCTCGCCCAAGTGCATCGCGCCTGGCTGGCGGACGGCACGGCGATCATCCTCAAGGTGCGGCGCCCCGGCATCCGGCCGGTCGTCGAGGCCGACCTGCGCCTGCTGGTGCGGCTGGCCGAGATCGTCGAGGCGGAAGCGCCCGAGTTGCGCCGCTACCGGCCGCGGGAGGTGGTGCGCCAGTTCACCCTGTCGCTGCGCCGCGAGCTGGATTTTTCCGCCGAGGGCCGCAGCGCCGAGCGCATCGCCGCCAACCTCGCCGCCCACCCCGAGATCGTCGTGCCCCGCATCCACTGGGCGTGGACCGGCGAGCGGCTCAACGTGCAGGACTGCATCGAGGGCATTCCCGGCCGCAACCTGGCCGCCGTGGAAGCGGCCGGCCTCGACCGCAGGCTGTTGGCCCGTCGCGGCGCCCGGGCCGTGCTCAAGATGATGCTCGAGGACGGTTTCTTCCATGCCGACCCGCACCCCGGCAACGTCTTCTACCTGCCGGACAACCGCATCGCCTTCATCGACTTCGGCATGACCGGGCGCCTCTCCGAGGAGCGCCGGTATCAGCTGGCCGTGCTGCTGCACGGTCTCGTCAGCCACGATGCCGGGAAGGTGGCCGAAGTGCTGCTGGACTGGAGCGGCGGCGCCGAGGTCGACAGCGATGCCTTGCAGCCCGAGATCGACGCCTTCGTCGATCGGTATCACGGCGTGCCGCTCAAACACCTCGACCTGGGCGCCATGCTCTCCGACCTGGTCGCCATCCTGCGCGAGCATGGCCTCGCCCTGCCGCCCGACCTCGCGCTGCTGATCAAGGCCTTCATCACGCTGGAAGGCATGGGGCGCCAGCTCGACCCCGACTTCGACATGGCGGGCGAGGCCGCGCCGTTTCTCGAACAGGTGCTGCTCGCCCACGCCGCGCCCGATGCCCTGGTTCGGCGCGGCTGGCGCAGCCTGGGCAGAGCGCTCGCCCTCGTCGCCGGGCTGCCGCAAGACCTTCGCCAACTGCTCCGTGCCGCCCGGCGCGGCAAACTTCACGTGGAGGTCGATGTTCTGCCGCTCAAACAATTCGGCGAACGTCTCGACAACGCTGCTTCGCGCTTGGCGCTCGCGATTGTCACTGCTGCGCTGATCATCGGTTCGGCCATCGTCATGACCGTCGAACGCGAGTCGGCCCTGGGGCGGTTCGGCTTCATCGCTGCGGCTTTGGGCGGCCTCTGGGTGCTGTTCTCCATCTGGCGCGGTGGGGGCAGAAATTGAAGGGGCTAAAGACAGATCAGCTGTTGGGCGTTGAAGCGCAGGCCATCGCTAGGGTCGCCGGCAACGGACGCCCGCTCGAGCTGGCTGAACTGATCACGGTGAGCATCGGTGCAAAGCAGGCGAAATGCGATCTATCATCGGCGACCCGTCCGAAACCGCTCATGGCCACGCCCGCATCTTCCTTCAGACGACTCGGTCTCCTGGCCCTCATGCTGTGCTTTACCGCGCTGCCTGCGGCTGCGGCACCCGGATGGCTGATTGCCACCCCCGACGAGACGGCGCAGGCAGACGCACCGATCCGGCTGGATGTCGTCAAGCCCGCAGCGCAAGAGGATTGGCCAGAAACGATCCGACTCAGCCTGACGCGCGACGACAGCACTCGGGACGTAACGCTGACCGCCGTCGGCCCGGTCGCTCCCGGGGATGTGAGCCGGACCTATCGTGGGGTAATGCCGGCCGATCTCACAGGGCTGGTCCGGGCAGAGATGGCCGGCGTTGCTTCCAACCGGCTGGCCCTGCTGGTCGGCGCCCCTGATGCGATGGAACGAATGCGCTCGATGGAGACTGGCGTCATGACGCCTGCCCCACAGCCCGAAGGCCGCAACCAGATGTTGTTCCCGGCGAACGAACCGGCGCTGTCGGTCAACGAGCCAATGTATTTCGTCATCGGCAGCAGAACTACGG
>CAZBDL010000381.1:0-3887 GCA_964490525.1 uncultured Victivallales bacterium
CGGTCAAGGCCGCCCACAGCACCCGCCACGTCTACAACCAATTCTCGATCCTCGTTCCCGAGGGCCGGCGCGACGGCCTCCTCGCCTTCCTCAAGGAGCGCGGCGTCGGCGTCGAGGTCTACTATCCCGTCCCCCTGCACCTCCAGGAGTGCTTCGCCTCCCTCGGCGGGCAACCCGGCGACCTGCCGGTCTGCGAGGACGTCGCCCGGCGCATTCTCGCCCTGCCGATCTATCCGGAGACGACCCGCGCCCAGCGCGAGTACGTGGTCGCCACCATCGCCGAGCACCTGGCGGACTGACGGAGCAGCATGGCGCATCCCGAGACAGAGATCAAGGGGCAAGGCTACCTGCGCCTGATGCGGTATGCGGGCCCCTACAAGGTGCGCATGGCCGTCGGCGTCCTCGCCGGCCTGCTCGCCGGGGGCTCGCTCTTCGGCAGCTTCATGATGATCCCGCACCTCATGCGCGGGCTTGACCCCGACGGCGGGGCCTCGGCGGCGGCGATCGAGGAGCGCGACCTGGCCAAGGCGCATGCCGTGCTGGCGGTGGCGGACGACCCGGCGCACCCCGACATCGCCGCCCGCGAGGCCGCGGTGGCCCGGGCCCTTGCCGTCAAGAAGGGCCGTGCCATCGCCGAGGAGGTCGCCGCCTGGCGCGCCAAGGCCGCACGTTGGAACCTGCCCGTCGACTTCTCCTACGAGGATGGCGTCTTCCGCCTGCACCGCCCGTTCTCCCTCGCCCTGCGTGGCGAGCGCCCGGACGGCCGCCTGCACTGGCAGTTCTTCTCCCTCTTCGTCGTCGGCTTCGTCGTCCTCTGGTTCCTCAAGAACCTGGCCGTCTACATCAACCGCTACCTCACCCGCTGGGTCGGGGCCCGGGTGGTCGCCGACCTGCGCAACGAGGTCTTCGCCCATCTCCTGCGCCAGTCGCTGCGCTTCTACGGGAAGATCGACGTCGGCCAGCTGATCAGCCGCTGCACCCACGACACCGCCGCCATCGAGAGCGCCATCGCCCACACCATCGCCGACTTCACCCGCTGCCCCTTCGAGATCCTCGCCTGCGTCGCCGGCATCCTCTACGGCAGCTACCTGCAGCAGGACTGGTCGCTGCCGATCATCCTCTTCATCGGCCTGCCCGCCGCCATCCTGCCCCTGGTCCTGCTCGGCCGCCGCATCCGCAAGGTCTACCGCAAGTCCTTCGCCAAGATCGCCGACGTCGTCTCGCGCATGCACGAGGTCTTCACCGGCATCCTCATCGTCAAGGCCTACCATGCCGAGGAGCGCGAGAACGGCGTCTTCCGCAACGTCAACCGCCGCTACCTGCGCACCGTCGTCAGCGCCCTCAAGCTCGAGCTGCTGATGGCCCCCGCCATGGAGGTCGTCGCGGTCACCGCCACCCTCGTCTTCCTCGTCTACTCCTACAGCCAGGGCGTCACCGTCACCCAGCTTGCCCAGCTCCTCGTCCCGGCCTTCATGGCCTATGCCCCGCTCAAGAGCCTGGCCAAGATCCGCACCTACCTCGAGCGCAGCATGGCCGCCGCCGACCGCTACTTCCAGCTGCTCGACACCGACACCGCCCTGCCCGAGAAGGCCGAAGCCGTTGCCCTGCGCGACTTCCGCGACCGCATCGCCTTCCGCGACGTCGCCTTCGAGTACGAGCCGGGCAAGCGCATTCTCGACGGCTTCAGCCTCGAGATTCCCAAGGGATCGATCGTCGCCGTGGTCGGCCAGACCGGCTCCGGCAAGACCACCATCGCCAACCTCCTCGCCCGCTTCTACGACGTCAGTGCGGGGTCGGTGACGATCGACGGCGTCGACGTCCGCGACGCCTCCATCGCCAGCCTGCGCGACCTGATCGGCATCGTCACCCAGGATGCCATCCTCTTCAACGAGACGATCGCCGACAACATCGCCTACGGCCGCCCCGCCGCCCCGCAGGCGGAGATCGAGGCCGCCGCCCGCCAGGCCAACGCCCACCAGTTCATCACCGGCGGCAAGCATCCGGAGGGCTACCAAACGGTGGTCGGCGAGAAGGGCTTCCGATTGAGCGGCGGCGAGAAGCAGCGCGTGGCGATCGCCCGCGCCATCCTCAAGAATCCCCCCATCCTGATCCTCGACGAGGCGACCAGCGCCCTCGACACGGTCACCGAGCGCCTCGTCCAGGAGGCCCTCGACCATCTCATGGAGAACCGCACCGTCTTCGCCATCGCCCACCGCCTGAGCACCGTGCGCCATGCCGACCTGATCATCGTCCTCGACCATGGCCGCATCGTCGAGCAGGGCACCCACGACCAGCTCCTCGCCCAGGGCGGCGCCTACCGCCGCCTCCACGACATGCAGTTCAGCGGCGGCGCCGCCGCCCCTCCCGAGGCATGAACCGCGCAATCCGCAACCCCGGAGTTCCCATGAAGACCACGGCCCGGCCGATGTTCCTGCTCCTGCTTGTCCTGGCCCTGCTGCCCTCCCGCATGGCGCTGGCGCAAACGGCTTCGGCGACCGCGGCCCCGGCGGGAATCGCCGTCGTCGACATGGACCGGGTCTTCCAGGACTTCTACCGCACCAAGCTGGCCGATGCCCAGCTCAAGCGCCAGGCCGAGGCTTTCAAGGAGTACGCCGACCAGCTCGAGGGCTCGCGGGCCAAGCTCGAGCAGGAGTTCAAGACCCTGCGCGACGCCGCCCAGAACATCGCCCTGGCCGAGGTCGAGCGCGAAAGCCGCCGCCTGGCGGCGCAGGACAAGTACCGCCAGCTCCAGGCCAAGGAGGCCGAGCTGGCCCAGTACGACGAGGACAAGCGCCAGCAGCTCCGCGAGCAGTACGAGAAGCAGCGCGAGATCATCCTCGCCGAGATCAAGCGCGTCGTCGAGCGCCATCGCCTCGCCGGCGGCCATGCCCTCGTCCTCGACGCCTCCGGACGCACCCTCAACAACATCGCCGCCGTCATTGCCCACGACCCCGCCATCGACCTGACCAAGGCGATCCTCGAGGACCTGAACCGCGGCGTCCGCGGCCAGGCTGACAAGAACAGCCACGCCGCCGAATGAGGCATCGGCCAGCCTCCGCCGTGGCCGGGGCGCACCCGGCGCCCCGGCCAGGACTCCTGCCGTCGCCGCCGCCGCGTTCCGGGCGCTGGACTTTCTCCGCCGGAATGGTATGATGGTTCCCTTTCGCCCTGCCGCCGGTCGGTGATTCTGCCCTGGCCGGAAAACCGGACGACCCCAGCATGGAGGGATGGTCGATGAGCGCTCCGCAGGAGGACGCGTTGCAGGTCACGCCGCTGGCGGCATGCCACCGTCGGCTCGGCGCCCGGATGGTGCCGTTCGCCGGCTGGGAGATGCCGGTGCAGTATCCCGAGGGCATCCTCGCCGAGCATCACCATACCCGTCGGCAGGCCTCGCTCTTCGACATCTGCCACATGGGCGAATTCCGCGTCCTCGGCGAGGGCGTGGCGGCGGCCCTCGACCGCATCTTCCCGCGGCCTGTCCTCGACCAGCCCGTCGGCGCCTGCCGCTACAACTTCCTGCTCACCGAGACCGGGACGGTGATCGACGACCTGATCATCTACCGCATGGCGGAGAACGAGTTCTACATTGTGGTCAACGCCGGGAACCGCGCCGACGACGCTGCCTGCCTGCGCCAGCGCCTGCCGTCCGGGATCGCCTTCCACGACGAGTCGGCGGCGACCGCCAAGCTCGACCTGCAGGGGCCGGAGAGCGCCGCCGTGCTGGCCCAGGTCGGCCTGCCCGCCGCCGCGCTGCCCGGCTACTACCGCTGGCGGCAGGTTGCGATCGCGGGCGTCCCCGTCCTCCTCAGCCGCACCGGCTACACCGGCGAGCTCGGCTTCGAACTGTACTTCCCCGCCACCGAGGCCGAGCTCGCCGGTGTAGCCGG
>CAZBDL010000382.1:0-3886 GCA_964490525.1 uncultured Victivallales bacterium
AGAATACGGTGCTGCGCATTACGTTCAATGTCCGCTTTCACAAAATATTATATGCCTTATCCACAACGACATAGCATTGTGCGCTGTTAACCATTCGGTCCGAGAGAAGTCAGGTGATTTTTGAGCCATCTCGACGCGTTCAGGGGGCATTCCTAATGCCCCCTTCACTTGCTCGAGGCCTCCGGCCGACGAGCAAGGGGGAACGCGGAGAGATGGCCTTGAGCAAACGCAGTGCGTCGAAAGGCCTATCCGCACCGAGTCCTCGCTCATGGCCTGCGGCCAGCCCACGGCAATTTCCCGCACGCCGAGGCGAATGGCCCTGAGCAAGCGAGCCTTGAACTTGTCGAAAGGCGAACGCGTCGAAGGGACATGACGGCTTTCCTCTATATCCTCCGCCTCCGCTCGGGCCAACTCTACATCGGCAGCACCACCGACCTCGACCGCCGCTGGCAGGAGCATCTTGCCGGTGAAGCCTGCCGCACGACGAGGCTTGATACGCCGACAGCCCTTCTTCGCGCCGAGGAATTTGCGACCTTCGCAGAGGCGCGCCGCCGCGAAGCCCAAGTCAAGCGCTGGTCCCGCGCCAAGAAGGAGGCCCTGATTGCTGGCGATGTCGAAAGCCTGCGCCAATTGGCCAAATCCCGCGACGACTGATCGCCACCTCCCCGACACCTCCCCCACGCTCTCTATCCTGTCCCCGACCATCCCGCCCAGACCGTATGCCCGCCCCTCCGGCGGCCAAAATTCTCCCCCGCTCTCACCCCTCTCACCCACCAAAATTTACCCTGAGCTTGTCGAAGGGCTCTACGCGCAGAAATGGGGGGCAGCCGGAACCGCCCTAAGAATGATCCTATCCTGCGGTTCCTCAAGGATGCCCTGGTGGGCAGGCTGGGCGGCCATTTGCGCCAAGTGCTGCTCTTTGGTTCGCGTGCTCGCGGCGATGCCACTGACGACTCGGACTACGACCTGCTGGTGGTCGTGGACAAGGTCGATTCCTCCGTCACCAACGGCATCGACGCGATTGCCGGACAGGCACTGATGGAACACGGGGCCGTGCTCTCCGCGTTTCCCATCTCGGAAGACAAACGGGCACGGCGCAAGTACAGCCCCTTGTTAATCAATGTGGCGCGCGAGGGCGTGGCGGTATGAGCCCCGACCCGGCATTAACGGCATCTTGCCAGTCGAGTTCGGGTCCAAAGCCGCCCGGCTGTTCCGCGAACGGCAGATTGGCGACTATGAGTTCGACGTTAGTGTAACCCAACCAGACGCCGTGCAGGACATCGAGATTGCCGCGGAAATGGTTGCCGCCATCGAGCAACTTTTGCGCTGAATGCTTAGCGCCAGAATCGCTCGGCTAAAATATGCGGCTAAGATGGGTATATAAACCGGAAAACCACATGTCGCGTGCGTAGATGACGAAGCTTATGGGGTCAGACCCCGATAGAACCCCTATAGAGCCTTGCGGCGCTACAGATCCCAACCCCGAAATGATGTAGATAAGACGGGGGCAGAATTTAGGAGAGCGACGCCCCGCCGATGGTATTGGTCTTGACCGTATTGAGGGTACGCGTCCGCCATGCGCCGCTGGTGAAGGTGCCCCCGGCGGTGTTCTGCAACTGCTCGTCCCGGACATGGAAGATTTCCGCCGGGCCGATGATAGCCTTGAGTTGGGCCACGGTCAGGGCGGTAGGGACGCCCCGTCCAGCATTGATGGCCCGGCCGATGACGATTCCGGCATCCAAGTCGGCCATTTTGACGAGCGTGATCGCCTGGTCGAAGACCTGGTCGGTCCAGATCTTGGAGAACTGGAGCTTCGAGCCGGTGCACGCCGGTCCCCGCCTGGACGCGGATTGCCTGTTGTCGGCAGAAGGCACCATCGCTTGCCCCGCCGCAAGTCGGAAAGCCGGATCGGCGCCCGCGCTGGCGGCTGACGGGACGTGAACATATCATCGCGAGCCGTGCCGGTTTCGGCGAAACCGGCATACCTTGGAGCCAGCCTGATACGCGGCAGAGACCAGCTCGTCGGCGTCCACTGGCGCGGTCTTGCCGGGGGCTATTTCCGCCCGCGGCCACCGGTGCTGAGCAGGGTCTCGAGGTCCTCCATCTCGGCCTGGAGGTCCTCCTCGTGCTCGACCTCGTCCTGGAGGATCTGGAGGACGATGTTGTAGGTCACCGGATCCTTGCCCATGGTCAAGTTGACGAGCTTCTTGTAGGTGGAGATGGCGCACTGCTCGCCCTTGATGTTCTGCGCGAGGACGGCCTTGACGAAGGGGTCGTCGGGAGCATCGTAGCCGCAGTTGGTGTGCTTGTACCAGTCGGCGGGCTTGGTGATCGGGGTGCCGCCGAGCTGGATGATGCGCTGGGAGATCATGTCGGCATGGCGCAACTCGTCGGCGGCATGCTGGGTCAGCTCCGCGATCACGGCCTCCTTCATCGGGCCCTTGACGACCTTGGCCCCGATCCAGTACTGGTAGTAGGCCAGCCACTCGTCGCAGAAGGCCTTGTTGAGGACGGCGATCAGCTTTTTGACATCCATGTCGACGATTTCGATGCCCCGGGTGCCCATGCCTGCTCCTCCTCTGGTGCGCTGCGGTTGCGGAAGCCCATGCGGCCGAGACGGCGCGCAGAGCACATCGAGAATAAATCTACTTCCTCCGGTCGGGGATGCAAGCGTTTTGCCGCTGAGGACAGGGGTCAGGCCTGCGGATCCCCGGTGCCGCCAGGCGTGCTTGCACGGCGGGGGTTCGGCACTATCATAACGCGGGGAAGCCTCGCCGCAGGGCAGGCCCGCAGGTCACCGCAAAGGAGCACCGATGAGCCTGTTCCTGCCCACGACCCGGGACGAGATGGCGGCGCGCGGCTGGGACCAGGCGGACGTGGTGCTGGTTTCCGGCGACACCTACATCGACAGTCCGAGCAGCGGCGTGGCGGTGATCGGCAAATGGCTGATGCACCACGGCTTCCGGGTGGGGATCGTCGCCCAGCCGGAGATCGCCACGGGCGAGGACATCGGGCGCCTGGGCGAGCCACGCCTGTGCTGGGGGGTGACGGCGGGCTGCCTCGACTCGATGGTCGCCAACCATACGGCGCTGGGCAAGCCGCGGCGGAGCGATGACCTGACGCCGGGGGGGCGCAACGACCGGCGTCCGGACCGCGCGGTCATTGCCTACTGCAACCTGATCCGGCGTCATTTCAAGCCTACCGTGCCGCTGGTGATAGGCGGCATCGAGGCAAGCCTGCGGCGGATCGCCCACTACGACTTCTGGACCGACCGGGTCCGCCGCTCCATCCTTCTCGACGCCAAGGCCGACTACCTGCTCTACGGCATGGCCGAGGGGACGATGCTGGCGCTGGTGCGGATGCTGGGCGAGGCGAAGGATTCACCAGTGGATCCGCGCACCCTGCCGGGGTTGTGCCATGCGGCCAGCGCGCCGCCGGACGGCTACCTCCAGCTGCCCCCGTACGAGGAGACGGCATCGGACAAGGCGGCATTCGCCGAGATGTTCCGGATGTTCTCGGCCAGCACCGAGCCGGGGTCGCCGGGGCTGGCCCAGCGCCATGGCCAGCGCTGGCTGGTGCAGAATCCGCCGCCGCCGTACCCGCCGCAGGCCGAGCTGGACGCCATCTACGAACTGGACTACGCGCATGACGTGCACCCGTACTATGCGCGCCTGGGCGCGGTGCCGGCGCTGGCGACGGTGCGCTTCGCGGTGACGACGCACCGCGGCTGCTTCGGGGAATGCTCGTTCTGCGCGGTCTCGGCGCACCAGGGGCGGGTGATCCGCTCGCGCTCCCACGCCTCGATCGTACGCGAGGTCGCAAAGTTCGCCCGGCATTCGGCCTTCCGCGGGATCGTGCCGGACGTCGGCGGGCCGACCGCCAACAT
>CAZBDL010000383.1:0-3876 GCA_964490525.1 uncultured Victivallales bacterium
TCGTCCTCGTCCTCGTCCTCGTCCTCGGGCAGGGGGCGGTGGGGCGGTCCCCATCCCGGGTTGTCCGTTTGGTCCGTTTGGTCCGTCCCCGGCGTCCGTTTGCGGCGCTTGCAGCCGGAACAACGGTGCGGTCTATTTCGCGATGCACATATTGCCGTCCATGATTTTGGGGTGCTTTGTCCTGGCTGGATTGGCCGGGTGCGACAGGAAACCCCATGCCGCCACGGGCGCAGCGGCACCGCGCGTCCTGCGCCTGGCGGCGGCGGACCGGGTCGACACACTTGATCCGGTGCTGGCCGCCGACCTCGCCAGCGCGTTGCTCGTTTCCCACGTCTACGATACGCTGCTGCAGTACGACTACACGGCGCGCCCGTACCGGCTGAAGCCCGCCATGCTAGCGGCCATGCCGTCCGCCGAGGAGGATTCTGGCACTTGCCGGCTGACCTTGCGTCCGGGGCTGCGCTTTCCCGACGACCCATGCTTTCCGGACGGTCGCGGACGGGAGATCGTCGCCGACGACATCGCCTTTTCGCTGAAGCGCCTGGCGGACGCCCGCAACCTCTCCCCGGGATGGTGGCTGCTGCGCGGCAAGGTGGTCGGCCTCGACGACTTCCGCGAACGCTGCGCCGCCGCCGCGCCCGGCGACATGTCGACCTACGACGAACCGGTGGCCGGTCTCGAACTTGTCGACCGCCACACCCTGGTCCTGCGCCTGACGCGTCCGGATCCGCGCCTGCCCTACGCCCTGGCAATGCCCTACACGGCGATCGTCCCGCGCGAGGCGGTCGTCCATTATGGCGCGACGTTCGCGGAGCATCCGGTCGGCTCAGGGCCGTTCCGCCTGACTGAATGGCGGCGCGACTATCGCCTGATCCTCGAGCGCAACCCCGCCTATCGCCACGAGACCTGGGACGACGCCCCGGTGGCCGCCGACCGCCAGCGTCCCCTGCCCTATCTGGACCGGATTGAACTGCTCTTCGTGCGCGAGCCCCTCGCCGCCTGGCTGCTCTTCCTGCAAGGGGAGATCGACTACAACGGCCTGGACAAGGACAACTTCGATGCCGTCGTCTCGCGGTCGCAGGAGCTGGCCCCGTCGCTGCGCGAGCGCGGCATCCGCCTCCTGCAGATGCCCGAGTTCCAGGTCAACTACATTGGCTTCAGCTTCACCGACCCGCGCCTGGCCGGCAACCTCGCCCTTCGCCGCGCCATCGCCTTGGCCGTCGACATCGACCGCCGCGTCCAGCATTCCGGCTACCGCCTGGTGCCTGCGCACGGCCCCATCCCCCCGGGCGTGGCCGGCCATGACCCCGAATTCCGCAATCCCTGGCAGCGGCATGATCCGGAGGCGGCGCGCGCCCTGCTGGCCGAGGCAGGCTATCCCAATGGCATCGATCCGGCGACCGGAGAACCCCTCGAGCTGACCTTCGACCTGGCCAACACCGACGCCACCTCGCGCCAGATCGCCGAGCTGATGGTCGACGACCTGCGCCAGGTCGGCATCCGCATCAAGCCCATGCTCAACCACAAGACCCGCTTCTTCCAGAAGTTGCGCCAGGGCCAGGTGCAGCTTTTCCGCCTCTCCTGGGTCGGCGACTACCCGGACGCCGAGAACTTCCTCCAGCTCTTCTACGGGCCGAACGCCGGCAGCTGCAACCGCGCCGCCTTCCGCGATCCCGAATTTGACGTCATGTACGAGGCCATCGTCCCCCTTCCCGACCGTCCCGAACGCACCGCCGCCTACCGCGACATGGCCATCTGGCTCGCCGACCGCGTTCCCTGGGTTTTCGAGAGCACCCCCGTCTCCTATCTCCTCCTCCATGCCTGGGTCGCCAACTTCCTCCCCCATGACTTTCCCTACGCGCGATGGAAGTACATCGACGTCGATCCCGCCGCCCGCGAAGCCCGCCGCCGTGCCTTCCGTCCCCTCAGCCTGCGCGAACTTCGCGGCGAAGATTGAACACACCGTTGTTGACCAAGGTACTTTTTCATGAAATGGGCGGCAGGGCTCTTCATCACGAACGCTGATTTCGGGCAAGTTTCAGCCCGGTGGCTCGACCGCCCCGAGCCCGGGAACGCCAATCTCCGTATTGGCGTGTCGTGTTCAACCGCGCAAACGAGGAGGGTGACGGCCAACAGGACGTGAACGTCGTCACGGGCCGTGCCCGTTTCGGCGAAACCGGCATATTTCTGCCAAACTCCAGGCCGGGAGCAATTGACTTTGAATTGGAGTTTACGCCCCCTGCCACCCGCCCCAAAAACCAGGAACAGCCTCCATGAAAAACTTGATCCGCCAGGCGGCCGAGTGGCTCGACCGCCCCGAGATCGTGCTCACCGACACCCCCACCGCCAAGGGCGGCGCCTTCTATCGTCAATCCGTCCAGCGTCATGGCGAAGCCCTGGTGGCGATGACCCACGACGCCCATGCCCGCACCCTCCTGGCGGTGGCCAAGCGGGCCGACGCCCTGCCACCCGGACTCTCCGGGGTTCGCCTGGCCGGCACCGGCACCGCCGCCGCCCTGGTCTGTCCGCTCGACGCCGAGAACGCCGCCGCCCTGCGTGAACTGTTCCCCTGGACCGCCCCCGTCTCCCTGCGCGGACGTCGCACCACCATCGGTTGTGGCGACCGCCTCGGCCTCGCCTCCTCGGGACACCTCGCCGCCCTGCGCGGCTTTGCCGCCACCCCTGTCCTCGCTCAGCAGTCGATGCGCGAGCTCTCCCTCACCGGGCGCACCTACCGGCAGGTCGTCGACGACGCCACCCACCACGCCTTCCAGTCCGGATATCAGGATGGCTACGGTGCCGACGGCGACCACCTCAAGACCTTGGCGGACATCGACACCGCCCTCGACGCGGGCATGCCGATGATTACCCTCGACCTCTCCGACGTCATGGATCCGGGCGTCGCCACGCGCTCCGACAGCGAGGTCAACGCCGCCTATGACGCACTGCCTGCAGACATGCGCGACCTCCTTCGTTCAACCTACGCCGACCGCGAGTTCCAAATCGGCTATCTGGCCTTGCGCCTTGACGCCATGACGGTGCGCCGCTGCGCCCTGACCTATCGGCGGGCGCTCGACTTCGCCGCCGAGGTCGACGCCCATCTGCGCCGCCGCCGCGGCGACCGCTACGACCTGGAAATCTCGGTCGACGAGACCATCGTGCCGACCCTCCCCGCCCACCACTTCTTCATCGCCCGCGAACTGGAGCGGCGCGGCGTCGCGGTCGCCTCCCTGGCCCCCCGCTTCATCGGCGAATTCCAGAAGGCCATCGATTATCGCGGCGACCTCGACGAATTCGCGCGCCAGTTCGCCGACCATGCCGAGATCGCCCGCGCCGCAGGCTACCGCCTCTCCGTCCACTCCGGCAGCGACAAGTTCAGCGCCTTCCCCGCCATCGGACGCCTCAGCGACCATCGCCTCCACCTCAAGACCGCTGGCACCAGCTGGCTTGAGGCCGTGCGGGTCATCGCCCGCCATGAGCCCGCCCTCTTCCGCGACATGCTCCGGCGCTCCCTCGCCAGCTTCACCCAGTCCAACCTCCTCTACCATGTCGGCGCCGACCCCGCCCGCATCCCCGATGCCGCCACCATGGCCGACGACGCCCTCCCCACTCTCCTCGACCACGACGACGCCCGCCAGGTCCTCCATATCGCCTATGGCAAATTGCTCGCCGCCCCCGGCATCCGCCAGCCCTTCTTCCAGGCCATGCACCGTCACCGCCAAGCCTACCACGACGGCATCAAGACCCACTTCGAACACCACCTCGTCGCCCTCGGCGTCCCCTGTCGATAGGTCTCTTGCCAACCGTCGCGGCATGGCATGGGGCATGGGGCATGGGGCATGGGGCATGGGGCATGGGGCATGGGGCATGGGGCAT
>CAZBDL010000384.1:0-3876 GCA_964490525.1 uncultured Victivallales bacterium
GGCAACGACGCCCGCCGCAAGGTTCCCCTCGCC
This sequence comes from uncultured Victivallales bacterium, assembly GCA_964490525.1. GTDB lineage: Bacteria > Verrucomicrobiota > Lentisphaeria > Victivallales > CAZBDL01 > CAZBDL01. The sequence continues at coordinate 34 of CAZBDL010000384.1, forward strand.
GAGTACCGTCGCCACCTCCGGGATTATGCGTCGCGGCTGGCCGAATGGGACGGGCACCTCGTCCTGCTGGTCGGCTTTCGCGCCTTGCCCGGAGCCTCGCCTGCCCGGGCCGGGTCGCAGGCTGCCCGCAACCGCTACTACCGCGCCGGGCGCGACCTCGCCAAGGCCGTCCCCAACCTCCATGCCCTCGACGTCGGCCAGGGCCTCTGGCGGAAGGCGGTCGAACTCCACCGTCAGCACCCCCTCCACCTTTGCCTCGGCGACGGCACCCACCTCAACAACCTCGGCGCTCTGATCCTCGCCGGCGAAGTTCTCCGCGCCGTCGGCCTCGTCGATGCCGATGCGCCATGAACCGGCATGGCCGATGCCCAACGCCAAACGCTGCCGATCGTCCATGACCGGGAAGCCCGCTTCAACCAAGACCAATTCGAGCACGAGCGAAGCCCCGCATAAGGTAGAAGCCCGCTCCCCTTGTCCGGCGTCTTGTCCGGCGTAGCCCGCAGGGCGAAGACGGAAGCTCGAAGAGCGACGGGGCTGGCGCGGGCGACCCCTGTCTCCCGAAGAGCCAAGCCGAGCACGAGCACGAGGACGAGGACGAGGACGATATGCGCATACGTCAATGAAATCACGTCATCAATCAATCGAGGGGTTGCGCCATGAAGGTCTTCCTTGAATCCGCCACGATCACCCCCGGCGAGATTTTGGCCGGGGACAGCGTCGAGATCCGCATCCGCCTGGTCCTGGGCAAGGACTTCACGGGAGAGGGCGGGCGCCTCGTCTTCGACCTGCCGGCCTTCCTCGGGTATTCCCGGCCGTCGGTCCAGCACCAGGAGGACAGCGGCTACGTCGAGATCTTCTGCTCGAACCCAGATCTCGTCTACCGCAAGCGCAACTGGGACATCGAGATCGGCGACTTCCCGACCCGCGAACGGCAAAGCTTCCGCGGCATGGCCCAGCGCTTCTTCGTCCTCGATTTCCTGGGGGGCAAGGCGGCGGCGGGGGACATCGTCGAGTTCGCCTGGGGCTACCCGCGCAGCGGCTTCGGCTGCGGCGTCAAGGTCACCTCGATCGTCCCCCGCGTCGAGTTCACCAACACCATCCATGTCCGCTATTTTGCGGACGGGGAGCGGGCCCTGCCCGACTTCGCGCGCTCCTTCAAGGGGTACGACCGGCCGATCCCGGACCAGGAAATCGCTCTCTCCTACCGCATCCTGCCGCGCGGGCCCGAGCGCATCCGCGTCATCCGCGGCCACCACCGCACCCAGGTCCTGCTCCTCGACCGCTTCCACAACCACAATCCCTTGGTTGACGGGGCGGCCTTCCTCGACCTGCCGCAGGTTCCGCCCCGCAACGCGGACGGCGTCTACGAGTCGAAGGACATCCAGCTCGCGGTCCGCAGCAAGGGGCTGCCCCTCGCGGAGACGCCGCGCATGGAGAAGGTCTTCGCCGGCATGAACGTCTATTTCGGCGACCTCCACACGCACTCCTCGATCTCCAACGACTGCATTGAGCGCGAGAAGCAGGACATGGATCCCGACGACATGTACCGCTTCGCCCGCTGCCGGGCTGGGCTCGACTTCCTGGCCATCACCGACCACCACCAGCCCTGGGACATCGAGCGCAACAAGATCGGCGAGGGCAATTGGGAGACGATCCTCGCCGCCGCCCGCCGCCACTCGTGCGACGGCGACTTCCTCGCCCTCCCCGGCTTCGAGTACCGCGGCGACTGGAAGCGCAGCCGCGGCGACACCGCCGTCGTCCTCGCCGAGGACTTCGCCTATGCCGAGATGGACGATCCATCCCTCGACTCGATCTGCCGGCTCTGGGACAAGTTCCGGGGCCGCGACTACCTCACCATCCCCCACTTCCACAACCCCGGCAGCCTGCCCGACGGCGAGTGGTGGCAATGTCCCTATGATGGCGTCGAGCCCGTCCTCGAGATCTTCTCCTGCCACGGCAGCTACGAGTCGCCCGCCCCCCTCGAGAACCAGCCCCCCGAGGGCAAGTCGCGGCGTCCCGACCGCACCGCCAGCCACCTGCTCGTGGAGAAGGGCATCCGCTACGGGCTGACCTGCAACTCCGACGGCCACAAGGGCAACCCGGGAGGCAACAGCCTCACCGCCATCTTCGCCCCGGAGCTTACCCGCGAGGCCCTCTTCACCGCCCTGCGCCGCCACCATGCCTACGGCACCACCAACGCCCGCATCCGCCTGCTCTTCACCGGCAACGGCGCGCTGATGGGCACCGCCCTGCCCGACACTCCCGAGAAGGTCTTCCACATCCGCCTCCAGGGCGAGCAGCCCTTCAAGGCCGTCGACCTCCTGCGCAACGGCATCCTCCATGCCCGCTTCCGGCCCGGCGCCCCGACCTTCACCAAGGACCTTCAGGTCGCCGACCAAGGCCCGTCGTTCTGGCACCTCCGCGCCGTCCAGGTCGATAACCACGCCGCCTGGTCCAGCCCCATCTGGTTCGGCTGAGCCCCCAAACCGGACGAAATCCGACCTCCATGACCGCGCATCCCCGGCGTGAATGAAATTATTTACAACTTATGCTTGACTTTTTCTTCACCCCGGCGTAGTCTAAGGATATCACGAGGACAACACCAGGCCACCTCCGGGGGCATGATGAAGGAACGGCTGACCAAGTCACAGCAGGTCTGCGACCTCCTGTCGGCGGCGATTGCGCAGGGCCAATTTCGGGCTGGCTCCTACTTGCCCACGGAGAGCAGCCTGTGTGCCCATCACGGGATGAGCAAGAAGACGATCCGCGCGGCGCTGCGGCACCTGGGGGAGCTGGGGCTGGTGGCGCCCCGGCATGGGCAGGGCTGGCAAGTCGTCCACTCCGCCAAAGGCCATGCCAAGCCGGTGTCGATCCTGGTTCCGGAGCAGGCCCGTCACTATGCCGACTTCATCGCCGAGGCGAAGTCGATACTGGCGGGGGCCGGCATTCCCTCGACACTGCACCTGTGGCAACGGAACTATCGTGAATGGTACCCGCCCGCCGACATCTACCAGCCGGAGCAGACCAGCGGGCTCCTCTATCTGTCCGGGACCGGCATTCCACCGGAGCACCTTGAGGTGGCCTGCCGCCACCATCTGCCCGTCGTCTGCGCGTTCTGCCAGGCGGAAAAGCCCTACGACACGGTCGCCACCGACAACCGCCGGATGGCCGAGGCGCTGGCCCTGCGCCTCGCGGGCCTGGGGCACCGGCGGCTTTTCTTCGTCAATCTGGGCCTCCACCAAGATGCCTCGTTCCGGCATTACCACGAAGGCTTTGCGGATGCGGGGCCTCGCCATGGGCTTGCGCTGCATGAGGTGGAAGCGACCGACAACTGGTTGCCGGACGCGGCATGGCGGACCCTGGTCGGCGAACTTCGCGCCTGGGAACCCGACGCCGTGGTGGCAGCCACGGACGTCCTGGGCCGCATCCTCCACCGCCTCCTGACGCAGGCGGGTGTGCGGATTCCCAACGACCTGTCCCTGGGGGCCATGGGCTTCGAGGCGACCCGGGAGGAGCTTGCCGCCCTTGGCATCGGCTCGCTCTGCGTGGCCCGCCATCCCGCCGCCGCCATCGGTCGCCTCGCCGCCGAGCGTCTGGTGGCCCGGCTCGCCGGGAACGCCTCCCCGGCCCGGCTTCATCTCCTGCCTCCGGCCATGGCCGAGGCCGACACGCTTGCCCAACGCAACACCGCCAAGAAACATCCAGGGAGAACGCCATGCAAACCCATCGTCTCACAAGGCCAGGCTCGCCTCGTCCTCGCCCATTAGGGTTCACCCTCATTGAACTGTTGGTGGCCGTGCCCGGCGCAGTCCCGACAGGGACGAAGCCGAGAGCAACTCGCTT
>CAZBDL010000385.1:0-3870 GCA_964490525.1 uncultured Victivallales bacterium
CTATCATCTCCGGAAAAATGGTTAAAACATCAACTTGTAACTTTTTCTGTTTTTAGTTAACGACAAGGAAGTCGTATTCGCGCCAGGCCGTCATCTCGAGGCGGGCATTGGCGAGGCGGCGGCGGATGGTCTCGTCGCTGTCGGTGGCGCGGGTACGCAGGCGCCGCTCCAGCACGGTCAGGCTGGGCGGAGCCAGGAAGACGCGCTCAAGGCAGCGTCCGACCAGCGGGTCGCGGGCGGCCCGGGCGGCGATTTGGCGGGCTCCCTGGACGTCGATGTCGAGCAGCACGTCCTCGCCCGCCTCGAGCCGGGGGGCGACCTCGTTGCGCAGGGTGCCGTAGCGGTGGGCGTGGACTTCGGCGTGCTCCAGGAAGGCGTCCGCGGCGAGGCGTGCGGCAAAGTCCTCCGGGGAAAGGAAATGGTAGTCGGCACCGTCCTGCTCGCCGGGACGGGGCGGGCGGGTGGTGCAGGAGACGGAGAAGCGCAACTCCGGCAGGTGGCGGCGGAGTGCGGCGATGACCGTGGACTTGCCGGCCCCGCTGGGACCGGAGACCACGAGGAGGATGCCGAGCCGGGCGATGGTGGTGCTCATGGCTGGGGAACGGGGTCGCCGTCTCCGTGAAAGACCAGTTTGCGATGGCGAAAGATATCGCCGGCGGGGTCGTATGCAATCTCGGCGAGGCAGGCGTTGCGGGTGATTGAGCCGGCGCAGACCTCGCCGCGCCCGCGGGCGTCGAGCCAGGCATAGGGGCGGTGCTGGTGTCCGCACAGCGAGAGGTCGAGGTCGCCGCGCGCCAGCAGGCCGCGCACCTGCCGCTCCCCGTAGAGCCGGTGGCGCAGGCGCAGCCACGGATGCGGTTCGATCAAGGGGTAGTGACCGATCAGGATCCGGGGCCGGGACTTGGGCTCGGCGCACCAGGCCGCAACCTGGCGGCTGGATGCCTTGGGCAGGACGCCCCAGGAGGCGAGCAGGTTCGAGGGCCAGCTCTCGTTGACCACCAGCAGGTCGACCTCACCCAGGCTCAGGCGCAGCGGCAGGTCATCCAGCCCGAAGCGGTCGCGGTTGAGGCGGCGGACAGCCTCCCGCAGGGCAGCGACGCAGGGGGGATGGTGAACGTACCAGTCGTGGTTTCCTGGAATGTAGAGGAAGGGGATGTGCCGGGCGCGGATCAGGGGATCGAGGACGTCCAGGGCGGCGGCAAACTCCCCGGGCTGTCCGGTCGAGGTGATGTCGCCGGTGCAGACCGCCAGGTCGGGGGGGTGGCGGAGGATGAAGTCGACCGCCTGCACCAGGCAACGCTGGTCATGCTGAAACTTGCGCCGGAAGCGGTAGTTGAAGACGCCGACCCAGCGCTTGTCGAGGTAGGCGCGCCAGTCCTCGGCGGGACCGCCGACATGGGAATCGGAGAAGTGGATGATGCGCATCGGCCGCCTGGCGGGTCAGGGGTTGGCCGCCCGGAGTGCCTGCTCCCATTCCGGCATGGCGCGGTACTTCTGCATGAGGGCCGGAAGTTCGCGGCGGCGGTTTTCCTCGGGCATCTCCGCCAGGACCTTGAAGCGGCCGTTGAAGTAGGCCAAGGCCGTGGCGGAAAGCTCCTGGCCCCAGGCGGTGTCCGGCACCAGGTCCATCGCTTCCGGAAACTCCGCCGTGGCCATCAGGTAGTGGAAGGCAGCGTCCGGCTCGCGCAGCAGGGTGTCGGCGGCCTCGCGGAGCAGGCGCTTGAGGTGGCGCATGGCAAGGGCGTCGAGGGCGATGGTGACCGTCTCGCCGCCGCCAGCGCGGATGGAGAGCTGGCCCCCGGCGATCTTGGTGATCGGGCCGTAATGCCGACGCCGTGCGGTGCCCTCGCCGACCGTCACCTCGACCTGCAGGGTGAGGGCGGTGCCGGCATCGCAGAGCGCCGCCCACAGCCGCTCGGCCTTGTCGACCTGCCCCTGCATGCGGCGGCCCCAGTCGGCCAGCTCGCGGGCGTCCGCTTTGAGTTGCTCTGGCACCTTGTCGGGCTCGTCGAGAATCCCCGAGAAGGCGTCCCGGGCCCGGGAGAACTGGCGCAGCGACCCGAAGTAGGCGTAGCGCTCGCGCATGAAGTCGCGGCGTGCCTGGAGGTCGTTGCGGTATTGCTCGACCCACTGGCGTTCGCGCTCCTGTTGCTCGGCCAGCAGGCGCTGCCGTTGCGCCTCCAGTTCCTGGCGGCGCTTCTCCTGGTCGGCTTCCGCCAGCTTTGCCGCCGCCTCCTGCTCGCGCTGCCGGAGTATGGCCAGATGCCGCTCGCGGGCGCGGGCCCGGTGGCGGGCCACCCGGATCGATTCGTCGGCCGGAACAAAGACCGTCAGCAGATCCGCCAGGGCCTGCTCCTCGCTCCGGTAGCGGGGCTGCGGATGATCCCGGAAGAAGCGGTCGGCCTTGACCAGCAGGTCATCGCGCTTGCCCGGATTCGCCCGGGCGAAGGCGAGCAGCTCCCCGGCCGCCGCGGTGTAGGCCGTCTTCTCGGGCTCTGGCGGGGGCTTGGGCAGCGGCGGTGTGACGGGCGTGGCAACGTGGGGGACGGCCGGGCGCGGCGGGCGCTGGCCGGGATCCTTGCGGTCGGATTTGGTGACCTTCCAGACGACGAAGGCGCCGACGACGACGAGGATGGCGAAGCAGACGGCCAGCCAGAGGACAATCTGGCGCATGGCGGTCTGTTCCTTCTTGCGGCGGACGCTTTCCGTGGGGGTGATCGCCAGCCCGGAACCGGTGGCGCTGGCCTTGATGTTGAGCGCGCTGGTGGTGGTGACGGCCGGGTAGGCCCCCGTCTGCGCATGGGAACTGCCGCCGATGCGCAGCGTCTTGCCATGCTGCGTGGCCGTTTGCGCCGTCGCCTTCTTGACCGTGAATTGCTTGCCGCCGCCGCCGCCGCCGCCGACCTTGGTCTTGACGGCGACGCCCTTGCCGCGCCGCACCTGGCGCAGGTCCTCGACCAGTTCCTCCGCCGTCTGGTAGCGCTCGTCCGGATCCTTGGCCATCATCTTCATGACGATGTAGGCGACGTCGTTCGGCACCGTCGGATCGACCGAGCGGGGATTCGGCACCGGGGCCTCGATGTGCTTGCGGGCGATCTCGCCCGCATTGCGCCCCTCGAAGGCGAAGCGCCCGGTGATCAGGTGGAAAAGGGTCGCTCCCAGGCTGTAGATGTCGCTGCGCACATCCATCTCCGCGCCGGTCAGGTGCTCCGGGCTGATGTACTGCGGCGTGCCCATGACCTCGTCGCCGTCGGTGTCGTCGATTTCCCCAGCGACCCGCGCCAGGCCCAGGTCGGCGAGCTTTGCCCGGCCCGTGCGGGTGAGCATGATGTTGTCCGGCTTGATGTCCCGATGGATTAGCCGCTGCTCCTTCCAGGCGTAGTCGAGCGCCTCGGCAATCTGTTGGATCACGGTCAGCGCCTGGTCGGTCGGAACCTTGCCCTCGCGCTTCAGGACCGTCTTCATCGTCTCGCCGTCGATGTTCTCCATCGCAAAGTAGTAGATGCCGTTGTCCTCGCCGACGGCGTAGGCCTGGACAATGTGGGGATGGTTCAACTTGGCGGCGGCGCGGGCCTCCTTGATGAAGCCGACGACGAATTCCGAGTTGCGGGCGTACTGCTCGGCGAGGACCTTCAGCGCGGCTGGCCGGTCGAGGGAGATTTGATGGGCGAAGTAGACGACGCCCATGCCGCCGCGGCCGATCTCCTCGAGGATGATGAAGTCGCCGATGACGGCATTGGTGGCGACGCGCGAGAGGGGTGCGGTGACAACTTCGCCGCAATGGCCGCACTGGACGTCCTGGCCGTGGTCGCTGTCGTCGACCGCGACCACGCCTCGGCAATATGGGCAGATGAATTGCATGTTCCCCGA
>CAZBDL010000386.1:0-3826 GCA_964490525.1 uncultured Victivallales bacterium
GTTCGTCGGGCCGGAAGAAGCGCTCGATCTCGCGTTCCTGGCGGATCACGTCCTCGCGCCAGCGGGTGGCCTCGGCGAGGGCCTGGAGGCGGGCCTGGTCCCGGCTGCGCTCCAGGCTCTCGCGGCTGGCGCGGAGGCGCTCGCGGGCTTCGCCTTCCTGCCGCTTGAGGTGCTCAAGCTGGCGCTGGATGTCCTCCTTGGTGTCCTCCTGTTGGCGGGCCGGATCGTTTTCCAGGGCGTTGCGGGCCTCGACACAGGCGGCCAATTCCGCCTCCAGCGCCTCGCTCAACTCCGCTTCCGGGGAGGCGTCCGGCCCGGCCAGCTTTTCGCGGAGATGACGCAGGTAGTCGCGCCGGGCCAGGACCTTCTCCTCGTCATCGTTGGACATCCAGGCCCGGACCAGGGTCAGCTCCAGGCGATGCGGTTGCGGGGGGTCGCCCAGGGAACTGGCATCCCAGGTGGAATTTGGGCGGCGCCGATCCTCGGGAAAGCCGAGGTAGACGTGGATCAGGGAGCCGGCTGGCGGCGGTGCCGTGAAGAGGGCCTTTTCCTTGGGGAGATAGTGGTAGGGTAGCGGAATGCCATTGGAGGTGTGTACGGCGATTCCCCCGTCCAGGGAAGCTGGAAGATGAAGGTTGGCCAGTTCAACCAGATGGACGTCGCGAAGGCTTGTCCCCCCCAGTTCGAGGCGGTGGGAGGCGTCCGGCTCGGACCAGTTTCCGTCGCCGTATTCGCCGGGCATGGTCACCTCCGGAACGGTCGCCGGGCCGACGGCATCCTCCGCGGCCAAGCCGTCGGCGGCCAGGCCCAGGGCCAGCAGCAGGAGGGGGACGGCGTGGGTGATCATGGCCGGTTCTCCCCCGGGACCAGGATGGGGGCCAGACCTTGGCTGCCATCGGGTTCCCGCCGGACCTTGACTGCCAGGTCCGCCCGGAATGGCGGTAGGGTGAGAGTCAAGGCACCGGCATCGACGACCGTCAGGATCCGGCCCAGTTCCTCGCCGCTCAACGTGTCCAGGAAGATCGCCTGGAAGGTGCCGTTGTCCAGGCCGTCAACGGCGATGCTGCGGCCTTCCACCAGAGGCAGGTCGGCCACCCCCGCCAGAGTCTCAGGATACTCCTGCATGAGCTTGCGGTCGAAGACCCAGGCATAGTGCTCCCGGGCATTGCCCGCCGTTAGGCACGAGAGGCCATCGTCGATGCCGCCCGTCGCGCCGCGCACGGTGGCCACGCCGTAGCGGAAGCCCTTGCCGCGCGGATCGAGGTCGGCCATGAACCGCGCGAAGCCCGCGAAGTGGTGGTACTGCTCCTTGCGGTGGATGAAGTCATGCCACCAGAGGAACGGCGTGCCGGCCTGTTCCATGAAGAGGGAGGACCAGATGCCGGCATGCAGGTCGGCGGCCAGCCGTTGCAGCGAGGCGCCATGGGGATTGCCGCCGTACTCGGTGACCAGGAGCGGCTTGGGAAAGACGCGCAGGGCGTCGATGTGCCGGCGCATGTGCTCGACGAAAGGAGTGTTGTCGCGGTAGGCGTCGCCCACCACATAGGCGATCTCCGGCAGGTCGAAGAACTTGCGGTGGCGGATGTTGTGGTTGAAGTCGCCGCAGGTGTGGGTGGTCACCAGGTGTGGCCCCTGGGTCTGCTCGATGAGCTGACGGGCCGCCGCCGCATGCCAGTCGACCATCGTTCCCGCATCATAGGCTTCGCGGTAGTCCGTGATCAGGTCCAGCTCGCTCCACAGCTCGATCCCCAGCAGGTGCGGATTCGCCCCCCAGCGCCCCGCGATGTAGCGGTTGCGCTGGCGGTAGAGGCGGATCGTCCGCTCGTCCGTGAAGAACTCCACCGGACGGTCCAGCGTCGCCCCGTCCGCCACCGCGAAGGGATTCTTCCGGTTGTGCGGGGAATCGTCCCATTCCGGATCGCAGTGCGAGGAGAGCTTGCCGTGGTTGTCGAGGACCAGATGGACGTAGATGCCGCGCTCGCGGGCGTGGTCGAGGACCTGGTCGAGCCGCCAGGCATTGCCGAGATTGTAGCGGCCAAGGCCGAAGTAGCCGCTCTGGGCGCCGGTCCATTCGATGGCGAAGGACCATGCCGCCATCCAGATCTCCACCGCATTGAGCCCGTGCTGGCCCATCGCGTCGAGGTAGTCCTCGTAGGAGTAGGTGCCGCGGTCGGGGAGATGGCCGAAGCCGAGCTGCTTTTCGCTGCGGAGATCCTTGACGGTGTGGAGGTTGAATCCGGTGGGATAGAAGAACTCCCCCGTGCTCAGCTCGAAGTAGCGGTGGTCGCGGGGGCTGACCCGGACGAATCCCGGGCGGTCCGACGGCGCCACCTCGATCCGGTGCCAGGGACTGGCCAGGCGCACCGGCGCCTCCTCGGAGTTGTCCTCCACCGTCAGCCGCAACCGGTGCACGCCGGGCTCCAGCGGGGTGAAGCGGAAGGCCCAGTAGGGGCGCCCGACCGGCGTCACCATCTCGCGGTTGACCTGCAGCTCGCGACGGTGGTCCTGGGCAAAGAACGCCGGCCAGGTCCGGCTCTCCCCGCCCGGCGTCACGGCCTCCACATCCACCCGGATCTCCTCCGGATCGAAGGGGTTGAAGTATTCGCGGGAAAGGGTGAAGCGGCTCTCCACGGTGGCATGGACCTCGCCGCGGTCCGGGCAGCTCCACTCGTGGATGTTCAGGGCGGGCTGGATGCGGGTGCCGACGAAGACGGGCGGGCGGCAGCACAGCGCCACCTCCATGCCGGGTTCGCCGTAGAGGCTGACCCCGACCGTGTGGATGGTCACGGCCTGCAGGCTCGACCAAGCCGCCTCGTGCCCGAGCGGCCGCAGGTCGCGCGCCTCCGCCGTCAGATCCACCCTGAGCGTCTGCCAGTCCTGCCCTGGCTCCAGGGTGAACCCGTTCTGACCCTGAAACCAGCGCCCGTCCTTGTCCTTGACGAAGAGGCTGCCCTGCACCGGATGGGGCGGCTCGTTGGCCAGGCGGACCGCCATCTCCAGGGCGCCGGCCCGGAACTCCGCCGGGTCGGCCCGCAGGCTCTCCCGTGCCCGCTCAATGTACATCGAGGCAAATCCGGGAAACAGGAAGGTCGCCTCCGCTTCGCCCGAGGCGCTGGCCATGACCCCCAGGGGGGCCTGGTCGCCAGGCGCGAGGTGCCAGGCGCCGGCGAATTCCGCCGGAAACGTCGTCCACGGCAGCAGCAGCCCAGCCAAAATGCCCAGGGGACGCAGGCCCATCATGTCGCCTTTCCTGTCCATTCGCCGCCACGCCAGGCGCGGTCTGCGGAATGTACGCACGCAAGCCAAGGAACGCAAGATGCCACGGTTTATTGCTTGCCGTTTGACATCCATCCCGGGCCGGGATAGATTCGCCCCCCTTATCCATCCCTCTCGGGAAAGAAAGGGTGCCTGGTGATCGTCTTCTCCGCCCTCTTCGTGCTGGTGGCCCTGACCTTGGTCGTCACGACCGTCGTCAACGGCTTCGAGGAACTCAACCTGCACCTCTCCTGCTACGGCCTGATCCTGCTCTGCATCGGCTACCTCATCGACCTCTCCCGTAAGCAGAAGGTCGCGGACATCCGCGGCCAGATCGAATGGATCATGGACAAGAAGTACGGCTCGCTGGCCGATGACATCAAGAGCCTGCGCAGCCTGGTGCTGTCGGTCGAGGACCGCCGCACCCGCGGCGACGAGAAGAAGGGGGGCGTGCCCGCCATCGAGGTCTCCCGCCGCCGCCTTGAGATCGAGCTGGACAAGCTGCCCAAGGGCATCGCCGAGGACTGACCGAGGATGAATCCGGATCCCGGCGGATACGCGCTGCTGGACA
>CAZBDL010000387.1:0-1583 GCA_964490525.1 uncultured Victivallales bacterium
TGTCCGCGACGGCCGCCATGGCCCGGCCCGAGGCGTCCTGGGCATCGTGCTCGGCCATGCCCGCCACGTCCTGCACGGACGGGACGACCAGGACGGTCCGGAGGTTCTTCATGGGCGCGGCCTCGCCCTCGGCGTCCTCCAGGGTGCCGAGGTGACGGCCGCTGGCCGCGTCTGACAGGATGATGGCCGCAGTGGCGGCGGTTGCCACCAGCGTGCCGTCCGAGGACAGCGTCACCGCATGCAGCTCGGTCTCCGGGGGTGCGGGGATGGTTTGCCCGGGATGCCAGGCCGCCGTGCCGCCCGGGGGCGCGGCGCGGAATTGCCAGACCTGGACGGCATGGTCCTGGCCGAGGATGGCCGCGGTGCTTCCGTCGGCGGCGACCGCCAACGCCTTGGGCACGGTGCCGAGATCCGCCGAGGCCAGTTCCTGCCCGGAGGCGCAGTCCCAGGCCTTGAGGGTTTGGTCGGCGGCGATCGAGATCAGCCGCCGGTCCTCGTCGGCCAGGGCCAGTTGGCGGACCGGGCCGGCATGGCCCCCCTGCACGACGGAGGCCAATGTCCCGTCGCGCAGATCCCAGCAGCCGATGGATCCGTCCTCCCCGGCGGCGAATCCAGTCTGGCCGCCCATGCCCATGGCCACCGCGGCGGCGGGCCCGTCCGCCACCTTGATGGCCTGCCGGTGCTGGCTGACGTGCAGGAGGAAATAGCTCGAGCCCATGCCTGCGGAGACCGCGATGGCCGTGAAGAAGGTGGACGCGTACATGCCGCGGTAGATGGGGTGGGTGAAGCACTCGCGGAAGTACAGGGTGATCTTGTCCCACAAGGTGGTCTTCTCGCCGACATCGGTGACCGGCGGGTATTCGCCCTCCTTGACGCGCCAGCACATCAGTCCGAAGCCGGCGAAGTAGAGCATCGCCGCCCCGATGAAGACCCAGCGCATGTAGGTGAGCTGGTACTGGACCACGAGGGCGCTGAAGAAGAAGCCGGCGATCGAGTTGACGACCCGGAACAGGCCCTGGAAGCGGCCCATGAAGTGGGGCGGGACGACGTCGGCGAAGAGGTACCACCAGACGGTGTTGACGAACTCGTTGAAGAAGGCGAAGCCGCCGATCAGGAAGCCGATCACGGCGATGGTCGCGGTGTAGTGGCTGATGCCGAGGCTCCGGACCAGGGAAGAGCTTCCCAGGAAGCTGTAGAGGTCGTCCGAGAAGCCGAGGGCGACCAGGAAGAAGCAGAGGAACGGTGCGGTCAGGAGCATGAACGGGATGCGGCGGCCATACTTGCTGCGGTAGCGGTCGCTCTTGAAGCTGATGATCGGGCCGAGGAAGACGCCGAGGAGCATCGGGATGGTGCTGGTGAGGAGGCCGACGATGAACATCGACGCATCCAGCTTCTCCATCATGTAGAGGCCGATGATGCCAAGGCCGCCGACGCTCTCCATGATCTGGAAGCAGAAGTCGCCCCAGAGCAGCCAGGCGAAGAGGACGAAGAGGCCGTACTTGGTGTAGGTCAGCGTGCCGACGCTGTACTTGGCCCGTTCCGATTCCGGCACCGGCGACTTCAGCGACATTGGATGATCTCCC
>CAZBDL010000387.1:1683-3825 GCA_964490525.1 uncultured Victivallales bacterium
TTCTCCAGCAACGTGATGAATCCTTCGTAGGCGAGGTGGATGGCGGTCGAAAGGTGTTCGTCGGCGCCGAGGCCCATGATCTCGCCGCCGCGGATCAGCCAAGGGAGCGGGGAGGGGGATGAGGCGGCCCGGTGAAAGGAGACGATGCCGTCGGCCGCGGCCTCCACGCCCTGGCCCTCGACCTCCCCGTCGCCCATGGCGAGATGGACGTCGCCCATCGCGACCATGGCGCCCGGCACCCGCGCCTGGAGGAACACCGTGGCGCCGGGGGCGAAGTCGCGGCAATCCAGGTTGCCGCCGCAATCGCCGGCATCGGTCGAGGCGATGGCCTCCCCGGCCATGGCCGGCGCCACCCCGAGGCAGCCGATGCTCGGCGCCAAGGGGACGGACAGGCCGTCGAGGAAGTGGAGCCGTCCGCCGCCGGGACGGTGCACGACCTCGCCCTGGCGCCCGAACCCCACCGGCCGGATCTCGTGGATGCGGATGGCGAGGGTGTCCCCCGGCCGGATCCCCTCGACATGGATCGGGCCGGCCATGGGATTGGGCTGCGGGGAGGGGGCCGAGGACTGTCCTGCGGCGTCGAGGATGCCGCCGGCCGCGGACGGCATCTCGACGCGCAGCATCTCGCCGAGCCGGGCCGTGCCTGCCGCCGGGTGTGCGGGCGAGAGGGAGAAGACAGCGCGGTCCCTGCCGAAAGCCTTCATGGGACGATCCCGATCCTCATGGGCAGTCCCTCACTGGATGACCGGTTGCACGACGTCGCGGACCGCCCGGCCTGGCCCTTCCTGGATGCGCCGGACCAGGATCTCCACCGCCCGCCGCCCCATCTCCTGGAAATCGTAGGCGGCAAAGATCCGCTGGCCGACGAAGGCTGGAATCTCCGCCTGGCGGTCGCCGAGAATGGCCAGCTCGGGGGGCCGCCGGGCCGCCTGGAAGGCCTCCCGCAGATGCCGCACCTCGGAGAAGTCCAGAAGCGCCGCGCTGAAGCGCCCCTGCGCGGCCAGGGCGGCGACGGCTTCCGCCAGGTGCGCATCCGAGGCCTCCGCGCCGATGACAAGCGCTGCGGAGAAGGGCAGCCCGGCCGCCGTCAGGGCGTCCCGGTAGCCGGCGATGCGCAACCCCTGGTCGGGATCGATGAAGCTGCCGTCGGGCTTGCGGCCCCCAGTGGCCAGGCAGGCGATCGTGCGGTGCCCGCGCCCAATCAGCAGGCGGGTCAGCTCCCGGGCGTCCCCCTGGCTGTCGGTCACCACGCTGTCGAGGCCCAGCGAGGTGGCGTCATGGTCGACCGACACCGTCGGCACCTGGCGCTCCCGCAGCCCGAGCAGGATGGCGTCGTCGTGCATGTCCAGGGTCAGCACCCCGAAGAGGTTGCGGGAGGAGCCGACGCTGGCGAAGAAGTCGTCCTTCCGACCGCCGCCCCCGTGCGCCAGCGACGAGAAGATGCGGATGTCACGGCCAATCCGCGCGCCGGCGGCGGCGATGCCCGAAAAGATGAGACTGTGGTAGTTGCGGCCGTCGAAGATGCCCTGTGTCGGCCCCATCGCCAGGTCCAGCGTCCCGGCCCGCGCGAGCGGGGGAACAGGATAGTACCCCTTGCCGTGCACGGCCCGCAGCACGCCGTCCGCCACCAGCCGGTTCAGGGCCTTCTCCACCGTCGCCTTGCTGGCCTTGAACTGCGGAATCAGGGCGTGGATCGACGGCATGGGCTCGTCAATGTCCACGCCAGGCTTCGATGCCTGGGCCTCGACCCATGCGTAGATGGCGTCGACCTTGGTCATGGCGGCATGTCCTCGGGGTGGCGGTTGATTTCTCCCGGTCCTAGTGTATCTTACTTTCATATGGAAGCATTGCAAGCGGCAGGTGCCCGATGGCCCGGCATTGGCTCGATCTTCATCTCCACAGCCTCCATTCCGATGGGACGCGGTCCCCGTCGGTATTGGTTGACGAGGCCGTGCAGGCGGTTGCGGATGGGGGGATGCTGACGGCGCTGGCCCTGTCCGACCACAACACCTACGCGGGGTGTCCGGCCTTCCTGGACGCCAGCCGGGCGCGAGGGGTGGAGGGCTTCGTCTCCGCCGAGATCAGCGGCTCGCATCCGGCGCGTCCCGACGTCGAATTCCATTTCCTGGCCGTGCTGGGCGG
>CAZBDL010000388.1:0-3821 GCA_964490525.1 uncultured Victivallales bacterium
CTTCGAGGTCGAGCAGGGGCAGGCCGAAGCGCTCGCGAAGACGGGGGATGACGGCGTGCCACAGGTCGCACCAAGGCTGGCGATGGACGACCAGTCCACGCACCTGGCGCTCAGCCAAACGCTTTTCCAGGAAGGCGTAAAGCGCGTCGTCGGGACGCCGAAACACGGCCGGCAGCCGGAAATGCGCCTCGGCCATGGCGGTGAAGGGATCCTCGGCGGAAAGGCCGGGATCGACCGGCTCCGGGATGGCCATTTCGCCGTTGTCGGTGGCATTGAGGACGACCGTGCCGCCGACGCATTCGATGGCGTCGAACAGGGGCAGGTCGTGCTCCATCAACGCACCGCCGAGCAGGGCCAGGGGAATCCCGGATTTGACGCCGCACTTCCGCTGGATGGTGGGCTGCGCCGTCAAATCGGGCCAGGCGAGGAGGAGATGAACGAAATCTTTCGGGATCAATGAGTTGCGAAGTTCGCTCAGATGATTGCGGCGGAGTTCCCAGGCGGCGAGTTCCGTGGCCAGAATTTCTGGGGCGGGGGTTTTGCCGCCGTGGGCGACGAGGAAGCGGCCCAGGCGGTGAAGTTCGTCGGCGTAGCAGGCGAAGGCGGCGGGGCCTTGCCATACCACCGGGACATGGAGGCGGAAGGTTGGCCGATCGGACGGCAACTCATCCCCGGCACGGCGCAACTGGTCGCAGGGGCTGGCCCAGACGAGCACGTCGGTGGGCGTCGTGGCGACCGCGTCGCGCATCGCCTGCGCCAGGGCGCAACGGCCTTCGCCGATGGCCGTCGGCGGGGTGGCGGCGGGCGGGCGCGGGGAAAAGCCGTGCGCGGTCAGCCACTCCGGCGGAACGAACGGGGAATTGACGAGTGCCGTCAGCACGGGGGGAGGCTTCCAGTATTTTGGCGAAGGGGTGGCGTCGTTGGCATCATGGCGAATTCTCGGCGACGGCGAATTCCGCGGGGTCGTCGACAGGGCGCGGGGCAACGGCGGCGAGCCGTTCCGGGGCGGGGGCCGGGGAGAGCAGGGAAACGGCCGTGACGGCGACGACCGAAGCGAGCACCCCGGTGCCGATGTAGAGGTAGCCGCAGGCACCAGCCAGCCAGCCGGGCAGGACCTGGAGATAATAGTTGGCGGCCTCGGGGTCGGCCATTTGCAGGACCTTGTATTCCCAGAGGTACATGAGGATGGTGGCGAGGGTGCCGGCGAGGCTTCCGGCGAGGACGCCAGCCCGGTTGGCACGTCGCCAGAAGATGGCGACGGCGGGCACGGCGATGGCCGCCGAAAGCACGCCGGAGGAGAGGTAGTAGACGTCGCCGAGGGAGTCGGCGATGGTCGCATAGCCGAGGGAGAGCAGGAGGACGGCGGCGCTGGTGGCCCGGGCGACGAAGGCGATGTTCCGCGGGGATGCCTGGCGCATCAGCAGAGGCCCGGCCAGGTCGTAGGCCAAGGGCATGGCGGTGACGTTGGCAAAGGTGTCCACGGTCGACATCTGGCAGGCGACCATGCCCAGGAACATGAGCAGCGCCAGCCAGCCCGGCATCTGCCCGACGAAGGCGGTGATGATGCCGGTGAAGTCCTCGCCGACCGCCGCGCCCCCCGGGCTTCCCGGCGGAAACACCAGCAGGGCGGCAAAGGCGACCAGTGCGGGGATGACGATGACAAAGGTGATGATCAATACCAGGCCCAGCCAGGCCCCGCGGCGGGCGTCGCGGGTGGACGGGGCGGCCTGGATGCGCAACACCAGATCCTGTTCGATCAGCCATCCAGGCAAGTAGCCGACGAGCAACGCCAGCGGAAAGATCCAGCCGAGGAAATTGACGCGCAGCGCCGCGCCTTGTTCCGCCCACGGCGGCGTTGTGGAGCGCAGCGCCGTCAGGATGCCTTCCGGCGCGGCGGCGGCGGCTTGCGACCAGGCCCATCCGCCGAGCACCAGCATGAACACCGCCATCAGGCCAAACTGCAGCAGGTCGGTCGAGACCACGGCGCGGAATCCGCCCATGACCGTGTAGACTAGGATCGGGATCAGGAACAGGGCCGGGGCCAGCCAGGCCAGCCCGCCCTCCAGGCCCAGCCGCGGCGCGATCAGGATCTTCACCATCACCAGCTCCGCCCCGGTCCAGGACAGAAAGACCAGCACCGAGAGGAACGCCGTCAGCGAGCGCGCCCCGGGCCCGAAACGCCGTCCGATCGCCTGCGGCAGGCTGATCGCCGCCACCCGCCGGTAGTACGGCACCAGCGCCACGATCAGGAAGCAGAGGATGAACCAGGGAATCGGCAGGATCCATAGCCCAGTCGCGCCGTACGCGTAGATCTGGCTCATGCCGAAACCGATCCAGCCGAGCATCAGCCAGCCCGAGGCCAGCGAGATCCCCAGCATCCAGCCCGGAATCTCCCGGCGCCCCAGCCAGAAGTCCAGACGCCCATGCCCATCGTCAGCCATCCTGCCGCGTCGCCGCCGCAAGGCCACGCCAACGCCCACCACGACGATGGAATATAGGCCCAGCACCAGCCAGGCGGCAAGCACGGTGGTCACGGAGATTCCTTTCCGCGCACAGTTTCGTAGAGGGCTTCCAGGCGGACGGCGATCCGGGCCGAGTCGGACGGTGCATAGTCGGTGCTGATGCGCAGATAGGGAATGGCCAGTTCCTCCTCGGCGAGATGACGGATGCGGATCGCCTCCACATCGTAGGTCAGGCAGGCCTGCCAGACCAGCTCGACGATGCAGTCCGGGCGATATTCGCGGACCAATCGCCGGAGCAGGTCCCGGCGTCCCGCATTGGGGGTCATCACCGAACACGGCAGATGCCAGTAGTGCTCGGCGATGGCCTGGAGCAGGTCGGGGGCGTCCTCCGGAATGTCGTCCATGATCGGCTTCAGGCCGGTGCAGTTCTCCATCGCCACGATCAGGCCGCCGCAGTCTTCGATCAGGTTCACCACCCGTTCTGCGCCATGGACGACAGGGACGCCGGTGAGCAGGACGCGGACGCGGCGTACGGCATCGGGCAGGGGAGGGCTAGCGGCGAGTTTCGCAACTGCGGATGCCAGTTCCGAGAGCAGGTCCGGCATGCCGGAGATGATGCTCTTGAGCTCGAGGAGCTGGCGTCCGGTCAGGGACGGCGCCTCGGCCTGCATGAACCCGGCCAGTTGCCGCCGCAGGGCGCGCTCGCGGTTCATCGTGGCAATGGCCGCACGCAGGCGCTCCGGGGTGATCTCGACCTCGAAACGA
This sequence comes from uncultured Victivallales bacterium, assembly GCA_964490525.1. Taxonomy (GTDB): domain Bacteria; phylum Verrucomicrobiota; class Lentisphaeria; order Victivallales; family CAZBDL01; genus CAZBDL01. Next base: position 3,228 of record CAZBDL010000388.1, read on the forward strand.
CCTTCCAGCTCGACCTTCAGCTTGCGAATTTCGCACCGCCAGTGGGCGAAGGCGTCGGGGTCGTCGCTCTTCTGCGGCAGCTCCAGCACATGCATCGGCCGCTCCTGCGCGAGAAGCTCGTACATCTTCTTCTTGCCGTCGCAGGTGGTTTCCGCAACCAGCAGCGAGGCCCATTCGAGGAAGGGGTTCGCGCGGGTCTGGTGATAGCCGTAGGTGGACTTGATGAGCGGACACAGGTTGGCGGGCAGGTCGGCCTCGGCAGGAGGAATCATGGCGGCGTCGCCGCCGCACAGGCAGACCGGAAGTCCCCCCGCCGCCAGGATCAGCTCACGCGGCGTGTACTCGCACATGATGCCGACGATCGGACGTCCCGCCGCATGCGCCGCCTCGGCGTAGTCATAGCAGTGATCGATCATCTCCGCAAACCACGGAAAGGCCGGAGCCGTCGGGGCGCAGCAAACCGTTCCCGCCGCATCGGCGGAGGGCGTCTGCCCCAGGCAACCTGCCTTGCTCATGGTGCGGAACTCCCCGAGTCCCGGCCGGGCCGTCAGCTCAGTGACGACCGTACGCCGGAAACATCGATGTCCGATGGTG
>CAZBDL010000389.1:0-3804 GCA_964490525.1 uncultured Victivallales bacterium
TGGCGGGCGGGACGGCGGTCGCGGCGGCGGCGGTCATGGAACATGGTTACCACGCCGGGACTCGAACCCAGACTAACTGAACCAAAATCAGTTGTGCTACCATTACACCACGGGGCATCGTCGGAGCGGTAAGATATGGCGGGGCGGCTTGTTTTTCCACGCGGCCCCGGTACGTTTCCGACGATTTCATGCATGGGCGGCATGGCCGTCGACACCCCCGACACGGGAATCCGGGCGATGGAACTGCTCCAGGCAGCACGACCGCGGATGCTGATCACGCGGCCATGGATGGTCACCCGATGACCCCCATCGCCTTCAGGATCGGCACCCTGTCCATCCACTGGTATGGCATCATGGTGGCCCTCGGCTTCCTGGCCGGGGTCGGCATTATGCAGCTCAACCGGCGCCATGCCCGCATGACCGCCGACCAGGTCGCGGACCTGACCTTCTTCACCCTGCTGGGCGGGATCCTCGGCGCCCGAACCTGGTATGTCCTCCAGTTCTGGGAGGAATTCCGCCTTCATCCGCTGGACATCGTGATGGTCCAAAAGGGGGGGCTGGTGTACTATGGCGGATTCCTGGTGGCGCTCGGAGTGATCTACGGCTTCTGCCGTCGGCGTCGGCTGGAGCCGGCGCGCGTCTTTGACCTCGGGTCGCTGGGGCTGGCGGCGGGGCATGCCCTGGGCCGGATCGGCTGCTTCCTGCAGGGCTGCTGCCATGGCCGGGCCGCTAGCGGCCCGTTCGCCTTCCAGTATCCTCCCATGGGCTATGCGCATGACGCCGAAGGGCATGTCATCAATCGCCTGCTGGCGGTGCCGGTCTACCCGGTGCAGCTCTTCGAGTCGCTGGGCAATGCCGTGCTGGCGGTCGTCCTCTTCTTCGCGCTGCGCCGCCTGCGTCCCGGACGCACCGCCGCCCTCTACATGATCGCCTACGGCAGCATGCGCTTCGCCCTGGAGTTCCTGCGCGGCGACCATCGCGACCGCCTGCTTGGCCTGCTGACCCCCGCCCAGGCCCTCGGCGTGGTCCTGGTTCCGGCCGGCCTGGCCGTCTGGTTGATCCTCCACTACCGGGATCGGCCAGGAAAAGATACGTAGGAGACAGCGGGAATCGTCCCGCCCGCTTCCCGGGCCTCCCGCAGGCCTACCGGCCGGACTCGCCAGGGGGATCGCCAGGGGGCGGCGTGTCCGACCCGGACGGTGCGGGATGGTCGCCCGCCGTCGCCTCTCCCGTCTTGCCGTCGACGACGTGGGTCAGGGCCTTGGCCCGGGCGATGAACCGGCCAAAGGCCGATTTCAGGCGCTGGGCCCGCCGTTCCTGGTAGCGGGCGATGAGGGGCAGGGCGATGAAGTAGGAGGCGATGCCCGACAGGGCGGCGATGACCACCGCCGCCAGCCCCATGGCTAGGAGCGTGTCGCGATAGGCATCGTAATTCTTCAGCATCTCCCAGAGGGTGTTGTCGTCCATCGCCTCGGCCACCTTCTCACTCACCCGCCAGCCCGTCATCCATTTGCCCAGCCGATAGTAGCCGAGATAGATGAAGGGCGTAGTCAGGGGATTGGTCACGCTGCAGCCGAGCAGAGCGGCGATGCGGTTGAAGCGGCGGAACACCAGGGCCGCTAGGACGATCGCGGCCACCTGCAGCCCATACGGCACGGCCAAGCCGATGAAGACACCGACCGCGACCCCGGCGGCAAGCTGCCGCGGCGTGCTATTCTGGCGTAGGACGCGCACGAAATGATAGCGGATGGGACGATGGAACATGGCGACCTGGCCTGGCCCCGGACAATAGCGAGCGATAGACTTGGCCGCTCCCGCGAGGCGTCGGCCACCTTCTTCGGAGCCTACTGCCTCATCGCCAAATGTCAAGCCATTCCCCCGTCCCATCCCCCCTACGGGCTGATCAGCTTCAGCATGGTCGAGGGGCTGGTGGCGTGGTCGCGGGAGACGAGGATGTCGGCGCTTGTCACGAAGGTGTCGCGGTTGTGGTCCCAGGCATTGCCCACCGCCACCGGTGTCGCCAGGTTGACCTGGGCGCGCACCGCCAGCATGTCGGAGGCGTTGACGATGGCGTCGGCGGCGCTGTTGCCGCACTCGCCGGGGGCATTGCCGAAATAGAAGACGTAGGGCTCGGCGAGGCCGGTCTGGGCGGTCGCCAGGACGGTGACCTGCAGCCAGGTCTTGGCGATGGCGCCATCGGCCCAGATCACGGTGATCCGGTCGGCGCCGCCCACCCCTGCGCCATCGCGGACCGTGATCGACGCTGGGGTGGGGGCGACCGCCCAGGCGCCGGGGGTGTCGTCGTTCCCCATCCGGAAGGTGAAGTCGTCCGCCCCGGGGGTTCCAGGCAGTTCGCCGATGTCGACCATGAGGCCGTTGAGGCCCTTGGCGAAGGCGGTGTAGTGGGCGAAGGCGGCGGTTTCGCCGGGGCGCAGGGGGTTCTTGTCGGCGGCGATGGCCGCATCGTCGCCGGCGTTTGCCGCAGGATCGTCGCCGTCCCAGGTGGAGTTGTTGTAGAAGACGCGGCTGGCGGCTACGACTCCGGGCGGCGCGGCGAAGTTGGCCTGGACGGTGGCCCCGTCCGCCGTCGCGGCGGTGGTGCCGGCGGCGTTGGCATCGTCGAAGGTGGCGGCACCGGCGGTCACCGTCCAGTTGACGAACAGCAGGCCGGCATCGGGCGTCGCCAGGATCGGGATCGCCGTCCCTGCCTCGACCACCAGGGCGCCGGCCGGAACGGTCGAGCCGCCGCCGTTGTCGGTGACCGTCAGCGTGCATTCGTTGTCCTGGATCTCAAGCGTGTCGGTGCCGGCGTCATGGCCGGTGGCGCTGGCGGTGATGGTGACGGTCTGGTCGCCGTCGTCGAGCGCGTCGTCGACGGCGGTGATGGCGAAGCCGACGCTGGCCGCGCCATCGGGGATGACCACGCTGGCGGGGACGGTGGCCTCGGAGAGGTCGGAGCTGAGCAGGTTGACGGTCAGCGCCCCGCTGGTGCCGGAGTTGCGGGCGACGGTGGCGCTGGCGCTACCGCCGTCCTCGCTGATGGCCGCCTCGAGGATGGTCACGGTCAAGGCGGCCCCGGTGCCTTGGACCGCGAAGTCGTAGGGATTTTCGTCGGCATCGTCGCTGGCGAAGCTGACGGTGGCGGTGCGTAGGCCGCCGGCCGAGGGGTCGAAGGTCACCTGGAAGGTGGTGGATCCGGCCGCGGCGACCGGACTGGAGGGCTGAAGCGTGACCGTGAAGTCGGCCGCATGGGGTCCGGAGACCGCCACCTTGGGGTCGCCGGTCAGGGTCAGGGCCTGGTTGCCGCTGTTGCGGACGGTGTAGGTGCGGGCCTGGGAGCCGCCGCTCACCGGCAAGGTTCCGAAGTCGGTATGGTCGGACAGGCTCGGGGTGGCATCGCCGTCGAGGATTTCGATGCCGTTGCCTTCGACCGAGATTTCCGGGCTGACGCTTTCCTGGATCTCGAAGGCGCCGATGTCGGCGATGCCGTTACGGACCCGCGGATAGCCGCTGTCGCGCTGGTCGAAACTCATGTCGAAGCCGGCTCCCGTGGCGGCGGCGGTTGAGCCGGCGTTAACGGCTGGGCTGCTGGCCTGGAGCGCATGGGTCTGCGTCGGCCCGCCGTTCGCGGCGAGCGCGTCAAGCATTGGATTCGAAGTGTTGACCGAGTTGCTGATCGTGTACTCGGCGATGTTGTCCAGCTTGGTGCTGTCATAGAGGCAGTCGTCTATGGCAAGCTGGGCGGGATTGGTGTTGGCGTTCTCGATGTCGTAGGGCGAGGCGGGGGCGTTGCCGCAGAGGATG
>CAZBDL010000390.1:0-3803 GCA_964490525.1 uncultured Victivallales bacterium
CATCGATGCCGGGAGCAATTGCAGATGTATGCCAGAAGGGTGCGGCGGTCCTGCGACCAGAGGTAGGATGCCCGGTAGGGCGGCGCGACGCGCATGGGGCCGCATCCGGCCATTTCCGGCGGCAGCCTGATGCCCTTGGGCGATGCGGCTGCATCCAATGCCAAGGCTCCTTCAGGCGCAGTCCCGCCCGGCACGATGAAGGAAGACATGACCGGGAATGAGGCCAGGCGCCGTTCAATCGCGGCGAGGGCTTGCCTGCCTTGGCCGAGCACGTTCCCGCCATCGACGCGGATGGCGACGGGCGCCGGCCGGAAGGCCTGGTCCCAGCGGACCATCCCGCGAACCTCGCGCAGCACCATCCGCTCATCCTCGGTGAACTGCTCTTCCCAGGTGAGGAGCATTGGGCAGCGGTGCACCAGCCCCAGGTACAGGCTGTCGCGCACGCGGCGCCGGTATTGCTCCGTTCCCTCCCAGCTGCGGCCGAAGCCCATGAAGCGGGAATACAGGCGCGGGCATGGCCAGCTGCCCTCGCCCATGAAGCAGTCGGCCGTCTGCAGGAACTTGAACTCAATGGCAAGGTCGATCTCGGGATGGATGCCCTCGCCGATCCAGTACATGCGGCTGCCGGCCAGCGGCGGCTCCCAGGGGATGTCGGCGGGACGGCCCTTGGCATATCCGTAGTCCTCGCGCCAGCCCGCGATGTGCTTCGCGGGCAAGTCGATCAGCCGGTGGATGGGCTCCGCGACAAAGAGGTGTCCCGGCATGTGCTCCTTCATGAAGCGGAACGTGTCGTTGACCCGGGCTGGCCCGGCGGCGATGTCGCCTTCCCCGGAGGTCGACATCGCGAAGAGCGCCGTCTCGTCCCGGAAGAGGGCGGCAAATTCCCCGAGATACCCATGGAACATGGCGTTGAACCGCGAGGGCGAGGACGCATCCTGCCAGTCGCCGTCCTTGAATCCCGCCTCGAGGTACTGGCGCAAGGCGGGGGTGTGCATGCTGCCGTAGGGATAATGCGAAAGGGCGAACAGCAGCGAGAGGCCATGCCCATCGGCGATGCGGAGGACCATCGCGAGCTGCTCGGCCGCATGCGGCGCGACATGCCCGCCCGCATCGGCCTTCTCCCACATCCCCCACCCCTGGCTCAGGTGGATGATGTCCCAGCCGCATCCTGCGAGGTATGAAAGGCGCCCGGCCAGTTCAGGCTCGGTCAGGGCCTCCCAATAATGCCAGCGCTCAGGGGAGCGGGGACGCATCGCCTGGCCATTGATGGTCCGCTCGTCCAGGGATCCTATCCCCGTCTTGGCGACCAGTCCCTGGTAGGATCCCGACAGGGGGCCCAGGCAATGGCCGTTGCGGACGGCGGAGCGGAATTGGGGTTGGTATGAGAAGCAGTTGCCGGCGGTGATGCGGACCATTTGCCGCGCACATGGCCTTCCCCCGGGCGAGGCGCGAAATTCGCAGATGTGGCTTCCGACGGGGAGGCCGGTGAACTCGCCGAGCCACAGGCCATCCCTGGCGGCAAGCCTGACGGTGCGCTTGCCGATGGTTGCGCTGACCCCGGCTGGGCGAAAGCCAAGGGCGATCACGCTGACGGGGGTGCGGCCGCAGTCCTTGCCGCGGATTACGGGCAGGCATGGCACGAGCGCCGCCTCCGCCGGCAGCGTGGCCTCGAATTCGATGGTGGCCACTGCGTCCGGTTGTCCGGCCCAGAGGCCGATGGCAATGTGCAGCTCGGCGAAATTGATGCCGTAGCCATGCGACCGCCAGGCCTGGGCGACATCGAGGACAACGGCCTTCGCGCCCTCCTGCCATGGACTGGCCACAAGGGGAGGACCGCTGCGTCCCTTGACCAGGACGCAGGCTTGCCATGCGGCATCGGCTTGCCTGGCCTTGACCACAAGGCGTGGATGCCGGTCGATGTTGGTCTGCAGGCCGGGCAGGATAAGCGCATCGCCTTGGCGCGGGGAGCCCTTGGTGAAGCGTGTCGACCTGCCCGCATGGACGATCTCGTTCATGCCGCCGGTGAACCAATCCGACACCCGTTGCCGGCCGGTGAGTGCGAGTTCCCCGCCGATTTCGTGCGCGACCAGGGTGCCGTTGGGGGCGGACGACCAGCGCATGGCCCGGTTGAATGTCCATGACCTGAAGAGGTGGGCATGCTCGGGGGCGTCGCGCTTCGCCTCCGGGAGCCGCAGCTCGTGATAGACCTCGTCCTCACGCCCTTCGAAGGCATGTTCAGGCCTGCTCTCGCCATCTTGGGAAGGGGCCGGTGGGTCCATGTTCCCCGCACCCTCGCCGCCGCCGCCGACGCCGGGGATGGTGTGCCTGGGGGCGCGTGCCTCGCTTCGCCTGGTCATGTTCAGGGCCATCTTGATGTCATGAGGTGAATTTTGGATCTGGATCCCCGCCAGGGCCATGGGCATGCCCCAATCCCGGCCCTGCCTACTGGGCGTCTTCCTGGAGGAGGAAGATGCGGACCTGACCGTCGGCGGGGAGGATCAGGGTGCGTCCGGGCTGGCCGTCGAAGTTGTCGAGGGTGATGTCGCGTCCGGGTCGGCGCTGGTAGACGGCCTGCGGGTCATAGGTGGCGACGAGGTGGACGCCGTCCTTGACGATGCGCCGGACGACGGGCAGGGATTGGGCGAACTGGCGGATGGCGGGGATGTCAATGCGGATTTCGCCGCCATGGAGGATGTCTTCGAAGCGCTTGGCGAGGGCGAGTCCCTCGACGGCGGCGGCGACGGTGTCGGTCGAGCTGCGCACGTTGGGTATGAGGTCGGCGATGGCCATGCGGTAGGCGGGCAGGGCGGGATCGCGCCGGAACTGCATGTTGTCGCGGGCGGAGTCGATGCGCTGGAACTCGATGGTGCCGGCCTGGGTGTCGATGCGGGTGACGGCGAGGACATCGTAGCGGGCGAAGCGGGTGGGCTTGGCGTCGGGCCGATCGATGGGGCTGAGCGCGAAGGGCTTGGCGAGCATCAGCTCGAGGGTGCGTCCGGGCCAGTAGTCGGGGTTCTGCCAGAAGTCATAGTCTTCAAGTTCGAGCGGCAGGGTCTCGTTGCGGTCGGAGAAGTTCCACAGGACGACGCCGTCGCAGCCGGAGGTCAGGACGAAGAAGAACATGGCGCGCATGTCCTCGGTGGGGAGGGGCTGGAAGCGCCACCAGACATGATGGGCGTCGCCGCCGTGGAGCAGGGGCCAGTAGTAGGGGCGGAGCGGCTTGCGCTGTCCGGGCGGCAGGCTGTTGGCGAAGGCCATGTCATGGTCGTTCTGGGCGATCTGGTAGGCGGTGTTGGCGGGGTTCCAGTAGAAGACGTAGTGGTCGGGGTAGAGGACTTCCTGGGAGAGGACGATCTCCTTGCCGTAGAGGCGCCAGGGCTCGGAGGCGGCAACGTCGGGAATGCCGTCGGTCTGCGGATCCCGCGCGAACCAGGTGGTCAGCGGATACCAGGTGGCGGTGAAGGGCTGGGGATAGACGCCGACGCATTCCCAGCCCTTGCGGCGGAGGGCGTCCATGACCGCGACATGGGTCTTGGCGAAGCCGCGGTAGTAGTCCCGCTCGAAGGCGGCGCGGGCCTCGTCGTCGGCGTTCGCCGGATACCATGGCTGCTGGCGCAGGCGTTCCGTCGGCAGGGGCCAGGGGTGCTCGAGGTCGGCCATGGCGACGGCTCCCGGGATGGGCTCCCAGGCCTGGGGCATGATCTCGGCGAGGACGTCGCGTCCGGCCAGCTGGTCCCATCTCTCCCAGTCGAGGCCGCGCTCGCGGAAGTACGCCTCCCAGTCGAGCATGTGCCCCCAATGGA
>CAZBDL010000391.1:0-3801 GCA_964490525.1 uncultured Victivallales bacterium
CAGAGGTTCGCCCGCAGCCTGCTCTGAGCTTGTCGAAGGGGGAGCGGGCTCCTACCTTGCAGGTGGCTTCGCTCGTCCTCGTCCTCGTCCTCGTCCTCGTGCTCGCGGTGCACCCGTCACTTGACACAGACAACGCAACAGCTATAGTCTTTAGTATAGTCAATAATAATTTTTAATCAAGGGAGCACGCGATGAAGGCTCGACCGGCGGCATGGCTGTGCGTGGCGATGATGGCCTCAACCCTCCTTGCCCTTCCGTTGCACGGGCGCGAGATTCGCGGGGCGAAGGTGGCCTACGACGGCCTGCCGACGGCGAAAGAGGGGGCGCATCCGGTGCAGCTCCCGGCCTATGAAGGGCAGGTCCAGCAGGTGCTCGTGCTGTCGGCGCGATGGCTGGTGGTGGCGGTGTACGACCTGCCGGCGATCATCCGGCGGGTCGACGAGCTTTCCGGCAACCAACTGGTGAAGTCGGTGACGGACTTCCGGGAGAGCGAGGCGGCGGGGCGGCCGAACTGGACGGCCTTCAAGCTGCCGGGGAAGCTGTATAGGCAATACTTGGCGCAGGCGCGCGAGGAGCTGGGCGAGCGGCAGTTGGACGCGCCGAACGCGTTCACGATCGCCAGCGCGGACGACCCGGCCTACCGCACGGCCCGGCATCCGGCGCGCGCCACGCGCACCTTCGTCTCGCTGGGCAGCGGGCGCCGGGACGGCGCGCACGAGGTGGACTACGCGCACTACTGCATCCTCGAGCTGCCCTCGCCGATGGCTCAGGGCGCGACCTACACGATCGACGTGCCGGGACGCGGCAAGGCGACGTTCCGCTGGGACGAGATGGGCATGGTTTCACGGGCGATCAAGGTCAACCAGGCGGGATACCTACCGGACGCCGGCGCGAAATTCGCCTATCTTGGCGCCTTCGGGGCGGAGTTCGGGCCACTCGACTTTTCGTTTGCCAAGGAATTCCGGGTAGTCGACGCGGCCAGTGGCCAGGTCGCCTTCACCGGGCCTGTCGTGCTGCGCGAGAAGAATCCGACGTTCGCGCCGAAGTCCGACCAGCCAGCCAACACGGTCCGCCCGCCGATGTACGGCGAGGATGTCTATGAGCTGGACCTGGGGGGGCTGAAGGCGGAGGGCGAGTTCTTCATCACGATTCCGGGGGTGGGGCGTTCCTGGACCTTCCGCCATGCCAAGGACGCCTATGGCGAGGCCTTCTACACGGCGGTGCGCGGGCTCTTCCACCAGCGCGCGGCGACCGCGCTGGACGCGGCGCACACGGCCTGGCACCGGCCGAAGTCAACCATGCACGACACGATCTACGAGGCCGACCTCTTCGCCTTTGCGCCCGGCTTCGACGCCCCCAAGGGGTTCGAGGTCTTCGACGTGGTGGGCGGCTCGATGGATCTCGCGCGCAAGACCGAGGACGTCACCGGCGGCTGGTACGATGCCGCCGACTGGGACCGCAACCAGTCGCACTACTCATGCGTCTTCGACCTGCTCAACGCCTACGACTTCGCGCCGGGGAAGTTCACGGACGGCCAGCTCAACGTGCCGGAGTCGGGCAATGGCGTGCCGGACCTGCTTGACGAGCTGGAGTGGGGCCTGGAGTGCTGGCGGCGAAGCCAGGACGCCAAGGGGGGCGTCTCCGGGTTCATCGAGGCGTCCTCGCACACCCGCTACAACGAGCCGAAACATCCGTACGCGTTTTCCCGGCGCACGCGCTGGGCGTCGCTGATCTATGCCGCGGCCGCCGCGCAGTATGCGCGGGCGGTGAAGCCGTTCAGCGCGGAGCGGTCGGCGCGCTACGCCGAGAGCGCCAAGCGGGCCTGGGCCTACGGCATCGACCCCGCCAACAGCCTGGGCAAGGTCACGATCCAGGCCAAGCGCCGCCGCGGCACCGGCGAACCCTACACCCTCGAATGGGAGGAGAAGGAGGAGCACACGCTGCCCTTCCGCGTGCATGCCGCCACCCAGCTCCACCGGCTCACCGGCGACACGGCCTATCTGGCGGACATCGGCGAGATGGCGGCCCGGGCCAAGGCCCCCTTCGGCTGGCGCTTCTCGCACAAGGACTTCTCGGCCTGGCTCTACGCCGAGCTGGCCCTCAATCAGGACGGGGCCATCCCTGCCGAGGTCGTCGAGAAATGGCGCGCCCTCTATCTCAAGACCGCCGACGACCTCATTGCCCAGCTGGCCCTCATGCCCTATCGGCACACCTGGCCGCGCCACCAAGACTACTGGGCCGGGTGGGGTGCCCTCACCGTCACCAACTTCAACCGGGCGCTGGCCATCGCCTGGCGGCTGACGGGCGAGGCCAAGTACCGCGACGCGATCATCAACAACACCGACTTCATGCTCGGGGCCAATCCCCTCGGCATGTCCTGGACGACCGGCATCGGCTACGTCTATCCGATCGACATCCAGCATGCCAACAGCGAGGACGACGGCATCATGGATCCGGTTCCCGGCATCACCATCTACGGACTGGTCGGCGGGCCCTCGATGCACTATCGCGGCCGCGAGCTGGCCTGGGACGCCCCCGGGCCCGACGGCAAGCCGGTGTCCTTCCTGAAGGAGGCGAACCGCAAGGTCCCGTTCTACCGCTGCTACTCCACGCATCCCGGGCTGAACACCGGACAGTGCGAGTTCACGGTGCACGAGACCATGGCCTCGACGGTCTTCTCCACCGCGGTGCTGCTGGACGCAGGGTGGCGTCCGGACGACGCGCTCAAGGCCCGCAAGCCCCGCCGCGACGACCTGCTCTTCGGCTATTGGCCGATGCCGTGAGGACGGCGGGCGACGGGCTGACCTTGGTGTGAACGTGCGCAGTTCTCAGCCCGGCTTCACCAGAATCAGGGTGTAGGCGCAGCAGTGGCCATGGCATGCCCGTGGCAGGAAGCCGACGCCGTGCGCGATCCTCCCGACCGTGCCGCGAGGCTGGAAGTGGGGATCGAAGACGACCTCGGTCACCGACAGGATCCCGCCGGGCCTGAGGGCGGCATGGATCTCCCTCATGGCCGCCTCGCGATCGGGAATCTCGCCCAGCACGGTAACGAGCACCGCCCGGTCGAAAGTGTTGGGCGCGAGGGTGCCTTGGCCCAGGGCGGCATGATGCAACCGGATATTGCCAAGTCCGGCCGCCTTGGCCTTCTCACCGACTCGGGCCAGCATGCCCTCCTGCAGATCCATGGCCACCACCTCGCCGGCTTCGCCGACCTCCCAAGCCAGGGGAATGGCCAACCGACCAGGGCCGCATCCGGCGTCCAGCACCGTCATGCCGGGGGAAAGGCCAAGGTTCCCGATGATCACGGCGGCACGGTTAGTCCGGGTGAAGGGGTTGTCCAACTCGACCAGCCAACTCAGCCACACCGGACAAGGCAGGGCTTGCCGCCGCGAGGCGAGACGCCAGACAAAAAAGATCCCGGAGGTCGCCAGCCCCAGGACCACAAAGCCAAGGAACAGGTGCGGCATGAGGTCACCGCCGGTCGTCATGGCGCGCTCGTCCAAGCGGCGGCGGCGAGGTCGTCGAGCCAAACGGGCTGGGTCCAGGCGCGAGAGCCCGCCGTGGTGACGACCTGACAGCGGACATGGCCTTCGTCGCCCCGGAAGCGGTATTCGGCCCCCTCCCCGACGATACGGTGCAGGAGGGAACCGTCCCGTCCCCCGATGAACTCGAAGGCGGCGACACAGCCGACGAAGGGCGAGTGCAGGGCCAGGCGCATGGACGTGGCATCGACGGCGTATTCCACGAATTGTACGCCGGTCGAGGCGTAGAAATGGCCTTCGCGGATGGCGGCGAGGAGGT
>CAZBDL010000392.1:0-3794 GCA_964490525.1 uncultured Victivallales bacterium
GCCATCATCGCCATCCTGGCAGCGCTGTTGCTACCCGCGTTGCACAAGGCCCGGGAGCAGGCCAAACGCATCGTCTGCGTCGGCAATCTCAAGCAGATCGGCCTGGCGCAACTGAACTATGCCGACGACAACAACGGCAACCTGCCCTACTCCAGCGAAATCGGCGTCTGGGACAAGGGCCGCGGCCTGAAACTGGAGAAACTGCTGCGCGAGCATGTCGGCAACCGCCGCCCGGCGGGCGATGTGATCGGCGGCATCTTCATCTGCCCCAGCTCCCGGATGAACCTCTACGTCACCTCTTGGGGGCTGCGCTACAAGCATGGCGAGGACACCGGCCGCAACGAACTGAACGCCTACACCGGTTGCCGGCTCTACCAGAATACCCTGGCCAACATGGCCAAGGCTCTCAAGGTCAACTACTACCAGAAACCGGCCAGCAAGCCCATCCATCTCTGCTCGCGCGGACGGTCGGAGAACCCCGACGACCTGCTGCCCAACGACAGCGGCACCCTGACCACGGATGACTGGAACGGCCCGGCATCGAGCTGGCACGGCGCCAACGGCCCGCGTCCGACAGCCTTCCTCGACGGCCACGTCAAGATCATGATGAAGATGAAGTACCGGCGCCACATCTGGGTGAACCTCGACATCGACCCGTTCACCAGCACCTGGTTCTGGGAGAACACCACCACCCAGGGTCTGAAGAGCTTCGAGAACAGCGTCGACGAGTTCTGATCCCTGGCTGGCCTCGGCCTCCCCCCGTCCTCCCTTCTCCTCCTCGTCCTCGCCTTCGAAAGAACATCGCCCTGGCGACATCAAGGCCGTCGTTCCGTTTCCTGGATATGGGCACGCTGGCGGGCGAGCCAGTCGGCATGCTCGCGCAGCAGGGCGTCGAGGGGCTGACCGGCGACCTGCTCAAGCTGGCGGATGCCACCTGCATCGAGATGGCGATAGTCCCGGAAGGCCTCGTGCCAAGGCCGCAGCCAGCCGCGCGCATCAAGCCACAACGCCCAATGGCGCAGGCGCGCCAGCCGCAACCCGGTGTCGCCGTCGTCCTTGCCGCCCAGGATCTCCCGGAGAGCGGGACCGTCCTGCGCTGGATCCGCCGCTGCCAACGCCTGGAACCGCCAGTTGAAGGGATACTCGACCTGGCTGCGCCCAGTCTTCGGGTCGATGACGATCCGGCTGGTCTCGTTCAGCACCGCCAGCATCGCCACATACCACCCAGGAGCGCCGGGAAAGTCCGCCTGGACCATGGCCAGGGCCATCCCCGCCAACAACTGCGCCGGCCCATGGCCCATGTCCGCCACCACCCCTTCCGTCCAAGGCAGGGGATCCTCGGGCGTGGGCAGTTCATCCCGCCCGGACCATTGCCGCCAGAGGGCCGTCAGGGCCGTCCGGTCGCGCCCGGCGACGACAACCGTGACCGTCTCCGGCCGGTTCCGGCAACCGATCCTGGCATGCAGCGCCTGGTCCGCCTGCGGCAGGTAGCGGTAGAGCTTGGCAAATTCCGCATCATGCGCCGGGACAATCAGCAGGAAGGGGTCATGGAAGCAGGTCTGGTAGGCGCCGAGGTCGCCAAGCTGCCGGGACAGGGCCTCCTGCCGTCTCGCCAGGTCCTCACGGATCCGCTCCGCCCGCAACGCCGTGATCATCGCATTCAGCTCGCGGACCTTGGCGAACTCCGCATCCCCCTGCCGCGTGTCCCCCGCCGCCGCCGCCCGGTTCGCGGCGCGGAGCAGCCCGTCGCGCTCGGCACGAAGCTCGCCCAGGCGATCCACCGCGCCCGACGCGTCGTCCGCCCTGGCGGCACCGCCGACCAGCAGCACCGACGCCGCCAGCAACCCCGACCACCACCACGCCGAGGGACACTGGCATACCCTCCGGATGCCTTGCAGGCCATTTTCCCTCATCGCCATGCGTCCCGCCTTGCCTCATTTGCCCCGACCGCGACCACCCCGCGTCGCTCCTCCGACACCCGCCTTGCGGGCCACGGGCAGCCCTCGTCCTGGCATTAACTATATATGCCCCAATGTCGGGCGCAATGCCGACCCCGCTTTTCCCCGGCCGCTTCCGTGCTACATTATCGGCCCTTGCCGCCGAGACTGGCTTGGCGTCCCGCCCCACAATCCGGAAAGAGCCATCCCATGCATCCCTACCGCACCCACACCTGCGGGGAACTGCGCCCTGAGCAGGTCGGCCAGACCGTCCGCATCGCCGGCTGGATCCACCGTGTCCGCGACCATGGAGGCATCCTCTTCATCGACCTCCGCGACCACTACGGCGTCACCCAGGTCGTGATCAACCCCCAGGCGGCCTGCTACCAGGCCCTCGACCACTGGCGGGCAGAGACCGTCTGCGCCTTCACCGGGCCGGTCGTGGCACGCAGTCCCGAGACCGTCAACCCGAAGCTGGCCACCGGCGGCATCGAACTCGTCGCCACGGACATGGCCGTGCTCGGCGAGGCCGAGGTCCTGCCCTTCCAGGTGGCCACCGACGAGGCCGCCCCGGAGGCCACCCGCCTGCGCTACCGCTTCCTCGACCTGCGCCGCGAGCGCCTCCACCGCAACATCGTCCTGCGCTCCCAGGTCATCGCCTCCCTGCGCCGCCGCATGATCGCCCATGGCTTCCTCGAGTACCAGACCCCGATCCTCACCAGCAGCTCCCCCGAGGGCGCCCGCGACTACCTCGTCCCCAGCCGCCTCCATCCCGGCCAGTTCTACGCACTCCCCCAGGCCCCCCAGCAGTTCAAGCAGCTGCTCATGGTCGCCGGCTTCGACCGCTACTTCCAGATCGCGCCCTGCTTCCGCGACGAGGACGCCCGCGCCGACCGCTCCCCCGGCGAGTTCTACCAGCTCGACCTGGAGATGAGCTTCGTCACCCAGGACGACATCTTCGCCGTCGTCGAGGACGTCCTCCACGGCGTCTTCACCGAGTTCGGCGACAAGCGGGTCGACGACGCCCCGTTCGTGCGCATCCCCTACCGCGAGGCGATGGCCCGCTACGGCACCGACAAGCCCGACCTGCGCAACCCGCTGGCGATGGTCGACGTCACCGAGATCTTCCGCGACAGCGCCTTCCAGGCCTTCGCCTCCGTCGTCGCCCGCGGCGGTGTCGTCCGCGCCATCCCCGTCAAGGGCATCGCCGGCCAGCCGCGCAGCTTCTTCGACACCATGATCACCTTCGCCCAGGGCGCCGGCGCCAAGGGCATGGCCTACATCGCCTGGACCGACGAGGGCGAGAAGAGCCCGATCGTCAAGTTCCTGACCCAAGGCGAGATGCCCCGCATCCGCGAGGCCGCCGGCGTCGGCCCCGGCGACGTCGTCTTCTTCCTCGCCGACCAGGAGGCCAAGGTCCAGCCGATCGGCGCCGCCGTCATGGGCGAGCTCGCCGACCGCCTCCAGCTCCGGCCGCAGGACGTCTACCGCTTCTGCTGGATCGTCGACTTCCCGATGTTCGAGCGCGACACCGAGACCGGCCAGGTCGCCTTCAGCCACAACCCCTTCTCCATGCCCCAGGGCGGCATGGAGGCCCTGACCTCCATGGACCCGCTCGACATCCTCGCCTACCAGTACGACATCGTCTGCAACGGCATCGAGCTCTCCAGCGGCGCCATCCGCAACCACCGCCCCGACATCATGTACCGGGCCTTCGCCCTCGCCGGCTATCCCCCGGAGGTCGTTGACGAGAAGTTCGGCGGCATGATCCGCGCCTTCCGCATGGGTGCGCCGCCCCACGGCGGCATCGCCCCCGGCGTCGATCGCCTGGTCATGCTCCTCGCCGACGAGCCCAAC
>CAZBDL010000393.1:0-3773 GCA_964490525.1 uncultured Victivallales bacterium
CGACGTCCAGGAACAGTATGGCGCCACCGTCCAGCACATCACCTCGCTGCAGGGGCAGATCGCCACCATGGAACGCCGCATCCAGTCCCTTTCCAGCGAGGTCGAGAGCCTGAAGCAACAGGTCGCCCTGGAGCGCCAGGCGCGGCAGGCCGACATGGACCGGCTCCTCCAGCAGGTCGCCAAGGAGACCGCCGCCGCCATCCGCTCCTCCGCGCCATCGGCGGGCGGCGGGCGCAGCTCCGGCCCCGCCACGGCCGGCGAGTTCTACGAATACACCGTCGAGCCCGGCGCGACCCTCAGCGCCATCGCCAAGGCCTATGGCGTCAGCGTCGACTCGATCCGCAAGGCCAACCGGATGAAGGACGACAACATCCGCGTCGGACAGAAGCTTTACGTCCCGAAGAAATAGGGACCACCTGGCGAAAGGGTTCCGGGCATGTCATTGGCGGTGATCACCGAGCTGTCGCGCAAGTATGGCACGGATCCGCGCTTCGTCCTGGCGGGCGGCGGCAACACCTCGTACAAGGACGAGAAGATCCTCTATGTGAAGCCCAGCGGGGTGCGGCTGGCGGACATCCGCGACGAGGACTTCGTGCGCCTGGAGCGGGCGAAGGTGCGCGAGGTGTTCAAGGTGGCGCCGCCGGACAACGCGGAGCGCCGCGAGGCGCTGGTGAAGCACCTGATGCAGGCGGCGGCATGCCCGGGAGAGACGGGCCGTCCATCGGTCGAGGCCCCTCTCCATGAGGCGCTTTCCGCGACCTTCGTGGTGCACCTGCATCCGGCGGCGGTGAACGGGATGACCTGCGGACGGCATGGCCGAGAAATGGCGGCGAAGCTGTTTCCCGAGGCGCTGTGGGTGGCGTTCGTCGACCCCGGCTTCATGCTGTCGATCACGGTGCAGCGGGCGATCGCCGAATACCAGGAGCGGCACGGGCGGGAACCGTCAACCATCTTCCTCCAGAACCATGGGGTGTTCGTGGCGGCGGACAGCGCCGGCGGCATCGACCGCGAATACGCCAAGATCATGAAGACGCTGAGCAAGGCATATGCGGAGAAGGGCGTGGCCACCGACCTGGCGCGCACCCCGCGCGATGCCGCGACGGTGCAGGCGACGGCCCCGCTCCTGCGCTCGCGGCTCGGCAACGACCATGGCCGGGCGACGGTCGTGGCGCTCGATGCCTTCACCGTGGCGGATGGGCCCCTGACCCCCGACCACATCGTCTACGCCGGATCCTACGCGCTGACGGCGGAGGATCCGGACGCGGCGGCCCTGGCAGGCTTCTGCGAACGGCATGGCCTGGCGCCGAAGGTCGTCTCCGTGCCCGGCAAGGCGGTGTTCGCGGCGGGGCCGACGCTGCGCGACGCGCGCACCGTCGCCATGCTGGCCTGGGACGCCGCCCTCGTCCAGCAGCTCGCCGCGGCCTTTGGCGGGGCGGAGTTCCTCGGCGAGCGCGAGCGGCGCTTCATCGAGAACTGGGAGGTCGAATCGTACCGCAAGAAGGTCGCCGCCGGCAGCGGCCTGGGCCGGCTGCACGGGCGCATCGCGGTGGTCACCGGCGGCGCCCAGGGATTCGGCCTGGGCATTGCCGAAGGCCTCGCCGCCAACGGCGCCACGGTGGCCGTCGCCGACCTCAACGCCGACGGTGCCAAGGCCGCCGCCGAAGGTCTCTGCGCCCGCTTCGGGGCCGACCGGGCCTTTGCCGTCCAGGTCAACGTCGCCGACGAACCCTCGGTCGAGGCGATGTGCGCCGAGATCGTCCAGAAGTGCGGCGGCATCGACCTCTTCGTGGCCAATGCCGGCGTCCTCAAGGCCGGCTCCGTCAAGGACATGGCCCGCCAGGACTGGGACTTCGTCACCAACGTCAACTACACCGGCTTCTTCCTCTGCGTCAAGCATGCCTCCCGGGTCATGGCCCGCCAAAATGCGGCGGGGGGCGGCTGGACCGACATCGTCCAGGTCAACTCCAAGAGCGGCCTGCAGGGCAGCAACCGCAACGCCGCCTATGCCGGCGGCAAGTTCGGCGGCATCGGCCAGGCCCAGAGCTATGCCCTCGAGCTGGTCGAGGACCGCATCAAGGTCAACTGCGTCTGCCCCGGCAACTACTTCGAGGGCCCACTCTGGAGCGACCCCGAGAAGGGGCTCTTCGTGCAGTACCTGAACAGCGGCAAGGTACCCGGCGCGACGACCATCGATGAGGTCCGCCGGGCCTACGAGGCCAAGGTCCCGATGGGCCGCGGCTGCCTGCCTCAGGACGTCGTCCGCGCCATCCTCTACTGCGTCGAGCAAGACTACGAGACCGGCCAGGCCATCGCCGTCACCGGCGGCCAGGTCATGGTCCATTGAGCCCCCTTTTCCGGGGGCAGGCCCGAGGCTAGCGACAGGGTTCCGCGCCATCACGCCAATGGCGGTCGGCAAAGTCCATGAAACGATGCCAGTCGTAGGGCGTCAGGTCGTGTTCGCCGGTGCGCAGGTGATAGCCGATGGCCCCGCCATGGACGGGCGTGTCGACGGGCGGCAGGGTTTCGCCGGCAATGCCGGGGCGTCCGAGTAGCCCATAGACGGGCGAGGCGAGGACGCAGGATCGGAACTCCGCCGGCGGGTCGGACCAGCCGTCGCCCTCGGCGCTGGCGACATACAGCAGGCGCGGGGCGATGAGCGCCAGCAGCATGTGCTGGTCGACCGGCAGGCTCGCCTCGGCATGGCCGAAGCGGCGGTAGTTCTCGCAGAACCAGTGCGGAAAGGCGCGGTTGATCGTGGCGATGTCCTCCCCCTGCTTGCCGCGGCTCAGGGCCGCCCCCGTGCAGCCCGACTCGTTGCTCACCACCAGAGCGAAGCGCTCGTCCTGCGCCCCGCACCACAGGGCCGTCTTGCCGCCGCGCGAGTGCCCGACCAGGGCGACCCGGGCGCGGTCAATCTCCGGCACCGTCTCGAGGGCATCCATGGCCCGGCTGGCGCCCCAGGCCCAGGCGCCGATCGTCCCCCAGGCGTCGGGCGTCCGGCCCGTCGGCGGATCGAAGAGGGCATGGACCCCGTTCCGGAAGCCATCGTCATGGTCCGGGTCGATGTCCTCGACATGGATGGCGGCCATGGCATAGCCTCGGGCCACCCCCTCCTCGGCCGGCCAGAACGGGCTGCGCACCGAGCGGTCCGCGGCGATGTTCTCCCGTTCGCGGTTGCAGATGAGCAGAAAGACCGGCACCGGGGCGGCAGCGCTGGCGGTGACAGGGAGGAACAGCAGGAGCGGAATCCGGCCTTCGCCGCCCGGCCCCCGGAAGGCGACATCCAGCCGATGGCGAATCGCCGTCCCGTCCATCGCCACCTCGCCGCCGTCGGGCCGGTCGATGCGTTGCGTCTGCGGACGGGCCACCGGATTCCGCCCATAGACGTGACGACGGAACAGCTCCAATATTTCCACGCGGCGGAGGTCGCGCCATTGCTCCGGGGTGGTCACGGGCCGACCGGCCTGTGTCACCAACAGATCCGGACAGGCGGCGGCTTCGGAAGGCGAGATCATGGCTTTTCCTTTCGTGGCGACCAGGCCATCGGCCGTTTCAGCATGGGGTCACCCCGTCTCAATCCGGCTGAGGCTGGAGCTTGCCCACAAAATATGCGGGCCAACGGCAAGGGTCAAGCTCGAACTATTGCGAGTCGACCGAACCCTCTGGTTGGCCCACGCCCCCCTCGTTCCCGTACCCGACGTCCCCTTAGCGAAATTGGCCCCCTTGCCCGACCCTCCGCGTGAGCATTGCCACAAGCCGCACGAGCAGATCAT
>CAZBDL010000394.1:0-3772 GCA_964490525.1 uncultured Victivallales bacterium
CCCCCCGCCGGACGCCTGCTGGCGAGCGCCTGCGGCGCGGGCGGGCGGGAGTTTCCCGGCACGCCGAACGTCCTGCGCGCCAGCCTGTACGAGACCGGCGCGCCGGGCGACGGCGACAGCAGCGACGACACGGTTGCCGTCCTGGAATGCACCCTCGACGACATGCCCGGCGAGACCCTTTCCTGGCTCGGCCCCCGCCTGCTCCAGGCGGGCGCGCTCGACTATGCCGTGATTCCGGTCACCATGAAGAAGGGGCGCACCGGCATCATCATCCAGGTGCTCTGCCTCCCGGACCGCCTCGACTCCTGCGCCGACCTGCTGCTGCGCGAGACGCCGACGCTGGGCGTGCGCCATCACCTGGCGCGCCGGGCCATGCTGCGCCGCGAGGAGCGCCGGGTCGCCACGCCCTGGGGCGACATCTCCGCGAAGTTCGCGTATGATACCGACGGTACGCTGTTGCGGGTGAAGCCGGCGGCCGACGGTTGCGCGGCCTTGGCGGAGCAGGCGGGAATTCCTTACGAAACGATGCGCCGCCGGGTGGTGGCGCACCTGGACGGACTGGCCGCAAAGGAGGCGACATGAACGCTGCCGAGACGCCATCGGGCCTGGCCCCGGAGCTGCTGGAGATCCTCGTCTGTCCGGTCGACCATGGCGAGCTGGACATCGTCGACGGTGGTGCCGTGCTACGCTGCCGGACGTGCGGCCGGGGCTATCCGGTGCGCGAGGGCATACCGGTGATGCTGGTCGACGAAGCGAGCCTGCCGACAACGCCCCTGGACCAGGGAGGGCCACGATGATGGAAGACCAGGCAAAGGAAACGGGCCGCGACGAGGTGCCCGAGGCTGGCGAGAGCCCGGCGACGGCGGCAACGCCTTCCGCCCCGCCCGAGGCCGAGGGTGCGGAGAAGATCCTACTCAAGCCGCATCCGCTGCTCAACCGCAAGAAGCGCCGGACCAGCCAGTTCGGGAATGCCCGGCAGTCGAAGCGCAACCCTTTCATGCTCATCCTCGAACAGCACGAACAGGGGCATTCGCGCATCGCCAAGGCCTGCGTGGCCGTGTTCGTCGTGCTCGTCCTTGCCGTCCTCGCCCAGGTCTATTTTCGCCACCTCCAAACGAAGCGGCGCCACCGCGCCCGGGTCGAGGCCATCCGCACGGAGCTGGCGGGGCTCGACGGGCAGATCGCTGCGGCCACCGGGTACGAGCGGCAGCAGCACCTGCTCACGGCGGTGAACACCTGCCTGCGCGCCAGCGGCATCGACCCGTTGCAAGGCGAGCATTGGCAGAAGGTTTTGCTGGGCTACCAGGAGCAGCTTGGCGGCAAGCCCGAACCGGGGTCGCACTTCGTCGTGCCGAGCGCGGTCGTGGACATGGTCAACATACCGCGCGGGCGCTTCAGCATGGGCCGGCGCGCCCACGAGCCGGGCGGACACCACGAACTGGACCGTCGCCTGGTCACCATGCCCTACGAGTTCTGGCTCGGGCGCACGGAGATCACCAACGTCCAGTACCGCCGGTTCTTCCGTCAGCACCGCACCCGGATCCCGGGCTGGGAAGAGTACCGCTTCGAGCTTCCGCAGCAGCCGGTCGCCTACCTTGACTGGCATGCCGCCAGCGAGTATTGCCGGATCGTGACCGAATACGAGGAGGCCGCCGGGCGATTGCCCCAGGGCTACGAATACCGGTTGCCGACCGAGGCGGAATGGGAGTATGCCTGCCGGGCGGGGACGGAGACCTACTACTACTGGGGCGACACGTTCGGCGACGAGGGCTCGGCCTATGCCAACATTCTCGACGAGCAGGCCCGGCGGCGGATCGGGGGCGACAAGAAGGCTCCGGGCATGCCCGCGCATGACGGGCACATCGTCACCGCCCCGGTCGGGCTCTTCAAGCCGAACGCCTTTGGCCTGCACGACATGTCCGGCAACGTCTGGGAATGGTGCTGGGACTGGTACAATCCGAACGCCTACCGCGAACTGTACTCGACCGCCCCGGTGCAGGCGGAACCGATCGAGGCGACCATCCAACGCCGCGCCAAGTGGGGCGAGATGGAGTCCGTCAAGACCACCAGCAAGGTGGTCCGCGGCGGCTGCTGGGGCTCGATTCCCGCCGAGGCGCGCTCCGCGACCCGCGATTCGGCCGTACCGGAGACGCGCAACTCCGGCGTCGGCTTCCGCTTGGCACTGGCACCGAAGATCACGATTATCGACAGCGGCCTGCTCGAGGACCAGATCCTCCGCGGCCCGCCCCCGGACGGCGAATAGCCCCCTGCGGCTTTCGCCGAAAGCGCCATCGGAGAAGCGGCTGGAGAGACGCGACCATCGTCGCTGGACGTCTGCCAAATTCCGACACCGCCTCCGGGCGCACACGGAGGCATGGAATAGCATGTCGGGGTTCAGGATATCGCGACGCGGCCAAGCCCGAAAACGGCATCCGTGACCGATCCCGCCAGGCTTGCATATAGGGTATACGGGGCTATCGTAGGCGATCGTGTATGTGCAAGCCTCCCGTTACGGGATGGCGCGGCGAGCCTTTCCACGAGGACGACATCGGCCCGTGACCCAGACCAGCCAGACGCAGTGGCGGAAGTACTTCGACACGGACACCGTGACGCGGCTGGTGCATCTTGGCCTGAAGCCGTCGGGGCTGGTGGAAGGCAATCTGGTGGGGGATCACCGTTCGCCGTTCCACGGCTTTGCGATCGAGTTTGCGGGGCATCGCGGGTATGTGGCGGGGGACGACATCCGGCACCTCGACTGGAAGGCGTACTACAAGACGGGGAAATACCTGCTGAAGCAGTACGCGCAGGAGACGAACTTCTTCTCGCACATCGTGGTGGACGTGAGCGAGAGCATGGCGTTTGCGCACCGCCACGGGAGCAAGCTGGACTATGCGGCGTTCATGGCGACGGCGCTGAGCCGGGTGATTGTGGAGCAATCGGACAGTGTGGGAGCGTTCTTCTTTGCGGACGCGCTGAAGGCATCGATTCCGGCCAGCCGCAGCGAGGAGGTGGTCGAAAAGATCGCCGGGGGGCTGGTGGCGGCGGAGGCGAAGGGGCCATCGGCGATCGGGCGCAACCTCGGGCTGGTGGCGGAACAGATTGGTCGGCGGCGGGTGGTGTTTGTGATCAGCGACTTTTTCGGTTCGGTGGAGGACACCTTCGATGGGATCAAGCGGCTGCTCGACGACCGCCACGAGGTGGTCATGCTGCAGATCCTCGATCCGCTGGAGCTGGACTTCGACATCCCCGGTCGAGTGCGCCTGCTCGAACTGGAGGGAGCGGGGCGGCTGGATGTCGTCGGCGTCAATGTCCGCGACGCCTTCCGGGAGTATTTCCATGGTTTCCTGGGCGAGATCCGGCGTCAGGCGCTCGCCCTTGGCGTGGACTATCTGGCCTGCGACATGCGGCGGCCGTTCGGCCAGCATCTGGCGGAGTATCTGTCCGGAAGGGTGTTCCGGAGAGGATGAAGGAAAGTGCGGAGTGCGGAGCTTGCCACGCTCTGGGCGTGGTGCGGATGGCGGAAGATGGATGGCGGGAACGCTCAACGCTGAACGTTCAACTTGCAACTCTCAACGAAGGTATTTGCCCTTGAGCGTTGGGCGTTGAGCGTTTTCCCCCAGAGGATTTCCCCCGGGAGCGGGTCGCGGAGGCACGAGGACGACGACGAGGACGATACATAGGGACAGCGATGGGCTTTGTCAATCCAGGGTTGCTGACGTTGCTGGGTTTCCTGGCGGCGCCGATCATCATCCAGTTCTTCGTGAACCGGCGT
>CAZBDL010000395.1:0-3763 GCA_964490525.1 uncultured Victivallales bacterium
CGTTGCGGTCGTCGTTGCGCGGCAACGGGATGAGATAATGCCCCGCCGACGTCTCCGAGACCCGCCGCACCTCGTCGTTGACCTTCACCGTCCACAGCGTCGCCCCCTCCGGCAGGGTCACCGCCAGGAACTGGCGCGAGGCGTTCTTGATCCGGTACTGCGCCTGGGTCACCGTCTCGCCGTTGCGGTCGATGCGCGTCGCCAGCATCGCATGGTCCACCGCGATGTCGAGCATCGGCTGGTCTGCGAAGGGGGTGATGACGACGTCCATCCAGTGCGGCGCCCGGGTGAAGCGGTAGGCCCGGCGGATCGGGTTGTGCACCAGCCGCCGGTAGTCCTGCGGCAGCTCGGCGGCCTCGATCTCGTGGACGGACTCGGCGCCGCCGTCGCCGGAGAGTTGCAGGTTGCGCACGCTCGAGAGGATGATGAAGCCGTGCTCGGCGTCGGCCCCCTCGGTCGCCAGGTCGCCGAAGCGGCAGCGGCTCTCGCCCGCCGCCAGCTTCATCTCGCCGGTCACCAGCAAGGTGTACTCGCCAAAGAGCTTGTCGCGGAAGTTGACCTGCCAGCGCTGGCGCCCGTCCTGGTCCTCCAGGCGCTTCCAGTCCACGATGTCCCGCCCGGTGAACTCCAGGTTCTGCATCGCCGGGTCGGCCGAGAGGACCAGATGCCCGACCGGGGCGCCGCCGATCTGATACGAGAAGACGGAGCTGCCGTAGAGGGTGCCCTCGCCGATGAACCCGAGATGGCAGATCTCCGCCAGCACCGTCGACCGCTCGCGCTGCAGGACCAGCGCCCCGCCCCAGTCCTGGTCGCGGAACCGGTAGGCCAGCTGCAGGCCGGGCTCACGCACCGGCGCCGACCCGGTGTGGATCTGACGCAGGTTGCGCAGGTCGTTCGCCTGCAAAGTGATGCCACGACCCGCCGCCAGCATCAGGTGGCCGCGCACCCCCTTGGCCTCGGCCAGGTGGAAGCTCGGCAGCGGCAGGCGGTCCGTCGCCTTCAGCGGCTTCTCGAAATAGACGAAGAGCGGCGTGCGCCCGATCGTCTCCGGCGCGAAGCGGATGCGCAGCCAGGTCGCCCCGTCCCGCGTGAACACCTCGTAGTCGTCGGCCATCACCGCCGGGCCCTCGACCCGGTTCACCATCAGGTCCGCATCATGCCGCAGAAGCAGCTCGCGCAGCGGCGCGTCCTTGATGTCCAGGTCCGCCGCCAGCTTCACCGACAGCTCCTCGTCCTTCACGTCCAGCGTGCAGTTCAGCTCCGCCACCAGGCTCGGGGTGATGTTGTCCGCGCGAATCTCGCACTGGTAGTCCGGCCCCGAGAAGCGGTAGGTGAAGAGGCTGCGCGTCGGCGGCGGACGCACCGCCCGGCTGCCCGGCATCGCCGTCGCCGGAAAGGCCCGGATGTCCGTCTGGTCCAGCCCCGCCACCTGGTCGATGATCAGGCGCACCGCCTTGTTCGTGCCCAGCGCCAGGTGCCCCTCGATGCGCAGCACGTCCAGCGGCGAGACCGTCGGCAGCGTGAACCGGCAGGGGAACTCCGGCAGCACCTTCTCGGCCTCCACCAGCAGCAGGTAGGCGCCGTCGTACTCCCGGCTCAGGTCCACCTCGAGCACCGACCCGCCCCCCGCCGCCGCCGCCGCGATCCGCCAGTCCTGGATGTTCTCGCCGCGGACGTTCAGCACGTTGAGGTCGGCGGGCAGCGCCAGCCGCAGCCGCCCCAGCCGCCCCTGAATGACCTGATAGGCGAAGAGGGCGTTCAGCCGCACCGAGCCCGGCAGCACCTCGGCAATCAGGTTCGGGCTGACGCTCACCACCAGGTCCGCCACCAGGTCCTCGACATGCGCCTGCCAACGGGCGGCAAAGCCGCCGGACGGCGCCAGCAGCCCGGCAAAGGTCGCCCCCGGACCGTCCGCCTGGTCCACCTTGCGGATCTCCACCGCGTCCGCAATCTCCACCTCGATGTCCTTGGTCGGGCTGACGATGCTGACCTCGCGGATCAGCGCCGGCAGCAGGAAGAACGAGCAGCCCCGCTCCTTGTCGGCGCGGCTCACCTGCGCGACAAACGTGAACTCGATGTCCGCCTTCCCCGGCTCCAGGCATTCCAGGTAGTAGGCGCCGTCCGCGAAGGCCAGACGGAACTCGCCCCCGCCCCACAGCCAGGTGCGGTGCGGCCGGATCCGCGTCGCCTGCTCGCACACCGCCCCCGAGACCAGCGGGAACATCCCGCGCTCCTCCATGTCGATGGTCCCCGACAGCGTGAACGTCAGGTTCCCGTCGTCCAGCATCGTCCCCGACAGCGCCAGACGCTCGATCCGCGGAAACGCCCAGCCGCCATCCGGCAAGGACGCGGACTGGACCGTCTGCCGATCCTGCGCCCGCGCCCCCGGCACCGACGCCAACAGCAGGACCGCCACCACCAGCATCGCCGCCAGGCCTGTTGCCGCCTCCCGGCGCACGCCCAAACATCCCAAGATCCGCTGTTCCATGGTCATGCCCTTCCCTGATGAATGAAGATGGAGATAACGCTCAACGTTCAACGCTCAAATGACAAGGCCCACAATAATCTTCTCTGTCGGCGAATGCCGTTGTGAAAGGGTCATGAAATGGTAAGGAGATTGTAAGGCAAGAACGCCCAACGTTATGAAATACCCTCATCAAGAACACTGTTTTTCCTCTTTCTCGTCCTCGTCTTAGTTCCTTGGGAGACAGAGGTTCGCCCGCGGGAGCGGGCTCCTACGTTGCACGGGGCTTCGCGTCGTCCTCTGCCTCGATTTCGTATGGTGCCTCTTCCCGGGTCATTTCATGATCGGGATGATGAGGCACGGCTGATTCTTAAAAACCGATGGTCTGTCGCCCCTTCAGGGCTCAAGTCATTGGGGTGACGTATTCTTCCCAGGGCTCACGCCCTGGGCTAAGTCTATCGTCCCTTCGGGACTCAATAACCGAACTTCGTGACTCCGCAACTGGCAACAAAAGCCCAGAAGTCACTATTTCACCTGCGGATTTTAGCCCTGAAGGGGCGACATTCCTTAGCCCAGGGCGTGAGCCCTGGGACTGGTCGGCATCCCATAATGACCGGAGTCCTGAAGCTTGCCACGCTTTTGGCGTGGGGACGGCAGATCCCCGCTCTCCACACGAAAGAAACAATTGCCTTTCTCTCTCTCGTCCTTGATTCGTTACCCGTTCCCATCGAGGACGAGGACGAGAACCGTTCTCCGCCTGCGGCGGATCACTGAGGACGAGGACGAAACAAGAATTCATACCCTCCTCCTTCACCGTGCCCGGCGCACCAGTTCGAGCAGTTCCTGGACATCGGGCTGGTTGCGGTAGTCGCTGGCGGCGAGGTGCTCGACGAGGGCGAGGATGGCGGTCGGCGAGGCGATGCCGGGGACGTCGGGATAGCGCAGGTTCTCGGCGAACTCGGCGACGGTGGCGGCCAGCCGGAACGACGGCTCGGCATCCTCGGCGCGGCGCCGCACATCCTCGGGCATGAGGTAGAATTCACGCTCCTCGACCTCGAGGGTGTCGGCCCGGCGGTAGCGGATGCGCACCGTCGCCAGGGGCTGGCGCACAAGACGCCGGGCGTCGCCATGGGCCACGGCGGCGGCGGTGTCCAGCTCGTAGAGGGCGGTCACGGCCTGGCCGGCCCCGACCTCGCCAGCGTCGACCTGGTTGTTGCGGAAGTCGGCCTGGCTGAGCTGGCGCTTCTCGTAGCCGACCTGGCGGTACGCCGCCACCAGCGCGGGATTGAACTCGACCTG
>CAZBDL010000396.1:0-3763 GCA_964490525.1 uncultured Victivallales bacterium
GCTTCGTGCTCGTGCTCGTAATCGTCCTCGGCTTGGTTCTTCGGGAGACAGAGGTTCGCCCGTCCGCCAGCTGGCGGACGGGCTCCTGCATCTGGTAACCGGGGAGAAGGAATCGTCAATGTCCAATCTTCAATCAACAATCTTCAACAAGGCATCCCGTTTGGGATTTTGAATTTCGGATTTCGAATTTCCCCCTAGACCTTGGGGTTGGGGACATAGGCGCCGCCGCGGCAGCGCTTGAGGTAGTTGAGGGCATGGACCTGGCCGGTCATCTCGAGGTCGCCCTTGTAGACGGGATCGTGCCAGCCCTCGATGTCGATCGAGCCGCGGAAGCCGCCCATGCGCAGGTCGCTGATCAGGGCGGTCCAGTCGGTGTCGCCGAAGCCGGGGGTGCGGTGGTAGGCGAAGGGCGGGACCTTCTGGACCTTGCCGGGCAGGGCGACGTCGCTGTGCGTCGAGCTGTGGACGCCATACTTGCGGACGACATCCCAGTGGACGGTGGCATCCTTGCCGTGGACATGGAAGATGCGCTTGACCCAGGTGCGGAGCTGGGGCAGGGGATCGATCAGGCTGACCATCTGGTGGCAGGGCTCCCATTCGAGGCCGAGGTTGTCCGCCGGCACGGCGTCGAACATCAGCTCCCAGGCCGTCGGATTGTGGGCGATGTTCCAGTCGCCGGTCTCCCAGGAGCCGCCCATGTCGCAGTTCTCGAAGGCGATGCGGACGTTCTTCTTGGCGGCGCGGTCGGCGAGCTTCGCGAAGACCTTCTTGAAGCGCGGGATGCTCTCGTGGATCGGCTTGCCGCGCAGGCGGCCGGTGAAGCCGGCGACGACGTCCGCGCCGAACAGGTGGGCGTGGTCGATGCACTGCTCCCAGCCGCGCACGGTCTCCAGGTCCTTCGCCTCCTGCTCCAGCGGGTTGCCGAAGATGCCGAGGGAGGAGATGACCGCGCCGCTGCCGTCGAGGACCTTGTTGACCTCCTTGGCGAGCTTCTTCCAGTCGACCCCGGCGGTGGTCTGCCAGAAGGTCAGGCTGAACGACTCGAAGCCGTGCGGCAGGATCTGGCGGATGTACTCCGGGGCCTTCATGCCCGCGCCGACCAGCGTGCCGATGCGGATGTCCTGGTGGTTCTCGCGGCTGTTGGTCATGGGGTGGGTCTCCTTCGGGTTTGGGGAGGTTTCAAGGTTCAGGGTTTGGAACTTCTTATTTCGAATTTCGTATTTGTATCCGCCTGTGTCTTTCGGCGCTGGCGATGGCGGCATGGACCATGGCGAGGCTCTTGATGTTGTCGCTGGCGGCGGTCTGGGGGTTGCCGCCGTGGCGAACGCAGTCGAGGAACTCGCGGATGATCCCGGCATGGCCGGTCAGGGGCATGGGCGGCAGCGCCGGTAGGGGGACAGCCCGTTGCGGACGGATGAATCCTTCGTCCTTGGCGACGGTCTCGCCGGAGAGCCCGTCGGCGCCGTCCCAGCGCACTGTGCCCCGGCTACCGACGGCGCGCCAGTCGCATTCCCAGGAGGTGTTCAGGCCCTCGGCGCACCAGCTGCCGCGATAGGTGAAGACGATGCCGTTGGACATTTCGAAGATGGCGCCGGCGGAGGCCCCATGGCGGTACCAGGAGCCGGCCGGATTCCAGTCGTGGGCGTAGACGGCGACCGGGTCGGCACCGCTCAGGAAGCGGGCCTGGTCGAAGGTGTGGATGGCCATGTCGAGGAGTAGGACATGCGGCATGACGTCGCGGAAGCCGCCGAAGTGGGCGCCGATGTAGAAGTCGGCGTTCAGCGTCGTCAGGTTGCCGATGCCGCCGCCCTGGATCAGGGCCCGGGCCCGGTGGATCTCGTTGCAGTAGCGCCGATTCTGGATCACTGCGTAGAGCCGTTCCGCCTTGGCCGCCGCCGCCACCATGCGCCGGGCATCGGCCATGCTTTCGGCCATCGGCTTCTCGCCGAGGACATGGCAGCCGTGGCGCAGCGCAGTCAGCGTCACCGCCGCATGTGCCCCCGGGACGGTGCAGTCGAAGACGATGTCCGGGCGCGTCGCCTTGAGCATCGCCTTCAGGTCGGTACCGACCGCGGCCGTCGTCAAGCCGAATTCCGTCTTGACCTTTCCGGCGCTCTCCGGGCTTAGGTCGACGAGCCCGACGATCTCCGCGTCCGCGAAGTCCGCCAGCGGTTTCAGCCAGGCGCGGCAAATGCTGCCGCACCCCGCCAACACGATCCGCAGCTTCGTCATCGGCATGCCTCCGTTGTTCATATCGATTCCCGGGCGACGAAATGGGCCGGCAACTGCGCCGGGCATGCCGCCTTGCCCTCGATCAGGTCGATCAGCAGGTTGGCCGCCGTCTCCCCCATCGCCGTGCGTGGCTGGTGGATGGTGCTCAGCGGCGGATAGAGGAGCGAGGCCGCGTAGTCGTCGTCGCTGCCCACCACCCGGATGCGCCCGGGAATGGCGATGTCGCGCTCATGGCACCAGCGGTAGAAGCCTGCGGCCATGCGGTCGTTGGCCAGGAACACGGCGTCGCCCTGGCGGCTGGCCGCAAGGACCTCGCCCGCCACCCCGTAGCCACTGCGGAAGGAGTAGTTGCCGGGAAAGGTGCGCACGAGGGGTAGCCGGATTGCCGCCGTCTCCGCCGCTACGGCGGTGACCTGGCGGCGCGCATCGTGGAACGCCAGGTCGCCATGCACGAAGAACAGACGCCGGCAACCCCGCTCGCGGAGCGCCGAGAGCATCTCCCGGATGCCGGGTCCGGGGTTGCAGTTGACGCTCAGCGGACGCTTCCCGGCGGGCTCCGCCCCGACCACCACGCAGGGCAGGCCGCGACGGCGCAGCGGGCGCAGATCCGCCTGGTCCGCCCGCAGCCCCAGGAACAGCAGCCCATCAACCTGGCGGGTCTCCACATGGCGTACCAGCCGGTCCCCGTCCTGCGGCCCGGTGAAGCCCGGCAGGATGGTCACCGTGTGTTGGCGCGCCAGGGCCGCCCCGACCACCGCATCGAGCAGGCGGGAGTAGTAGGAAAGATGGAAGGCGCCGCCGCGCAAGGTCGCCGGCGGGATCACGAACCCGAGCTGGCGGCTGCGGTTTGACGCCAGCCGCCGGGCCAGCTCGTTCGGACGGTAACCCATGCGCCGGGCGATCCCCTGGATCCGCCCGATCGTCGCCGCCGGCAGCAGCGGACTGCCCGAGAGGGCCCGCGACACCGTCGTTGGCGAGACCCCCGCCGCCAAAGCGATGTCATTGCGGGTCAATGTTTTGCGCGTCTCGGACATGGGCTTCCACGGGCTATGCACTCGGGTGCATGAGGGTACCCATACCCCCGCCCGCCGCCTGATGCAAGCCCTCCGGCGGGAAAAATCGCCGCACTCCCCACTCCGCACTCTCCCCATGCCCCCCATCCCTCACCACGGAGACATGGAGGCACGGAGAAATCCGGACACGGAGACGGTGCGTGAACTCGCATCCGCCTGCTGCGGATTCAAGCTCACGCAACCGTTCCATCGGAGGAAGAAGGGAGACGACCGGATCCTGACCTCCCTCATCCTCAGCCCTCAGCCCTCAGCCTTCAGCCTTCAGCCTTCAGCCTTCAGCCTTCATCCCTCAGCCCTCAGCCCTCAGCCTTCATCCTTCATCCTTCATCCTTCATCCTTCCCCCTCCCCCCGCTCCCCCTCTTGTCCCTTGGCGGGGTGGCGTTATATTGGCGGGCCACCGGAGGAGGCATGATGACCGAGACCCCGAACAAGTACAGTGTCATGGAGCTGGCCGAGG
>CAZBDL010000397.1:0-3759 GCA_964490525.1 uncultured Victivallales bacterium
CCGGTCGGACTCTACCGCGCCACCGTCGCCGAACAGCACTATCCCTTCATCGTCCCCCAGGAATGCGGCGGCCGGGAAGATGTCCGCTGGCTTGAACTGGTCGACGAACATGGCCACGGCCTCCGCGTCGAAGCCGACCGGCATTTCCACTTCGACGCCCATCACCACCCCGTCGCTGACTACGACCAAGCCCGCCACGATCATGAGCTGACGCCGTACGATGCCGTCTTCCTCAACCTCGACCACCGCCACTCCGGCCTCGGCGGCGACAACGGGTGGTCACCCTGCACCATCCATCCCGAGTTCCAGGTCCGCCCACGGCCCAGCGCCCGCACCTTCATCCTCCGCCCCGTCCGCACCCCGGCCAACAAGCCACCCCAATAACCGGAACCCCCGACATGCCCATCGCCTCGGCTTTGATCCTCATCGACGCCTTCTCGGTGCATGCGCCGGGAGGCGCACGCCGCGTCTTCCTCGAGACCGCACGCCTCCTCGTCGAGCGCGGCATCCGCGTCGATGTCGTCTGCCGACGCCTTCATCCGGAGGATCCGGTCGAGCTCCAGGGCATCCGCTTCCACTACTACAACGATATCCCGGGCGCCGCCCTGCGTAAGGCCCGCCACTACCGTAGCGAGATCCGCCGCCTCGTCGGACACGCCGTCGCCACCGCCCGCCCCGATGTCCTCATCCTCCATTCCTCCTCCGCCGCGCTGGGACTCGACGGCCTGGCCGTCCTCGTCGGCATCCCGCGCTTCTACTACTTCCATTCGCCCTGGAACGTCGAGTACGACCTCATGAGCCGACGTTCCGCCCTGCGCCCGTGGCAACCCTCCTGGTTCACCGTCGCCGCCCTCTCCGAAATACGCAAAAACATGGACCGCAGGTACCTGCGCTTCTCCAGCGGCATCGTCGTGCTCTCCGGATACATGCGCGATGAGCTCCTCGCCCAGCATCCCGAGATGGACGCCCGCCCCACCGCCGTGATCCCCGGCGGCGTCGACCCGGTACGCTTCTTCCCGGCTGCCCTGCCAGAAGGCAAGACGGCCCTGCGCCGACGCTTCGGCCTGCCCGAGGACGGCCTCGTCCTCCTGGCCGCCCGCAACCTCGCCCCGCGCACCGGCATGGACACCCTGCTGCGGGCCTTTGCCCGGATCCGCGCCGACCAACCCCACCCCCGCCGCTTCCTGGCCATTCTCGGCGACGGCCCCCGCCGCCGCGACTACGAGCGCCTCGCCGCCTCCCTCGGCCTCGGCCCGGAGGCGGTCCGATTCACCGGCTATGTCGCCGAGGACGACCTCTCCGACTGGTACCGCAGCGCCGACCTCTCGGTCATGCCCACCCGCGCTCTGGAAGGCTTCGGCCTCGCCACCGTCGAGGCCATGGCCTGCGGCACCCCGGTCATCGGCACCGACATCGGCGCCACCCCGGAAGTCCTCGCCAAGATCGCCCCCCGCCTCGTCGTCCACGGCTGCCGCCCCGACGCCATCGCCAGCAAGATCGCCGAATTCAACGACCGCAACGCCCTCTTCGAGCTCGGACAGCGCGCCGCCGCCTTCACCCACACCGAATGGACCTGGGCCCGCCACACCGCCCACCTTCTCGAATTCATCCGCGACGTCAACGCCTCCTGCCGCACATGATGCCCGCGGGAACCGCCACCTCCTTCTGCACTGGCAGCACCGCGTCCACCTCCGCAAAGGACACGGCATGCCCCTCGGGAACACGTGCAAAGAAGACCAGACGAGCACCTTCGTCGACCACGGCACGCCCCATCTCCATCATCTGCCGGTCAAAATCCGGATCCTCCTTGCCGGTCAACGCCACTTTACGCGCTGGCAGTGGTCGGGTATGGCGCCCGAGAATGAAGCGGATGGCCGCCTGCCCGTTCGAGTAGATCGGCGTCGTCTCGGGCAACCGTCGGACCGCATCGATCAGCGGACATTCCTGCCACACCCGCCCGGTGTATCCCTGGCCATCGTGGACATTTCGCAAGGCAAAGTCCATGGCCCGCATCGAATAGGTCGGGACAAGGAATATCAATGCCAACAAGGACATGGCGGCGACGTAACGGCCAGCTTCGGGCGAAGTGAGACGCGGCAAGAGCACCAAGAGAAGTGCCGCCGCCGGCCCAGTAATCCGATAATCGAGCGGCGTATTGGCATCCAGGCAGGTGATGGAGAACAACAGAAACCCACCGTACACGGGAATGAATAGGCCCAGCACCCGGGCATGCATTGGCAATGCCCTCGCACAACGCCGGCACATGCAGAAAATCGGACAACGCCAACGGAAGGCCGCAATCGCCAGCCCAACCACTCCGATGCCCACCAAAACCAGCGGCATGCTGGACGAGCCAAGGCGCATGACCTTCAGGTGCTCAAGCATGGCATCGGGCAAAACCACAAACAAGGCGCTGCGGACAAGGTGGTTGCACTTGGCTAAACCCATCGGGTGGAAACCCAGTTGCCGGTTGGTCGCCGCCCCCGCCACAAGGTGGTTGCGCATCATCCAAAAAAGCAGGGGCAACATCGCAACCGTAGCAAAGAGCAAGGCATCACGGCCACGTCGCAGCCACCGGACACCCACGGGACGCAGCACGAGCAGGGCCAGGGCACCGGCAATGACCAGGCTGAACCCGGCATAACGGGTCAGGCAAGCCGCACCAGCCGCCAATACCCCCACGCCAAGCCCCCCCATCCCCCCGTCACGGCATATGTCACCCACGGACGCCAGGCAAAGCAGCGCCATGGCCAGAAACAATGGCTCGCTTCCCACCGTGACATGCGGTAGAAGCACCATCTCCGAACTGGCAAACAACAGGAATGCCGCCCATCCTTGCCATGACGAATACCCCCCCCCGCGACAGATCCGGACCACGAGGATCAGGCTGGCGGCAAAGACCAACGCATTGCCAACCCGCGCCGCCATCACTGCCCCGCAGCCCAGTGCCATCATGATTCCCGCCAAAAACACCGGATATAAAGGGGGAAAGTGGATCATCGGAGCGGGCTCGTGAAGATCCACCAGCAACCCTTTTCCCGCCACCAGGTTCTCCGCCACATTAAGGTAGACCGTCGAATCCGGCGAAACGCCGGGGCCCCAGGGCATGATTAGGAACAGCACCACTCCCGCTGTCAGGGATAGCGGGAATATGGCATGAAACGCGCTGGACGAGCGGGCACCATCAGCCGAAACCGTCTCGGCCAAGTTCCCCAGGCCGTATACCAACCGATAGGCCAGGCCAAAAAGGCGCCCCGCCAACAGGTCGACCAGCATCCTTCCCGCCATGCGGACTATCCGGTAGGACAACGGACGACGTGCCGGAAACTGAGCCCGGTGCCCGGCATCTAGCTCCAGCACCAGCTCTGGATGGGTGCGGCGGACCATCGCCGAATTCCTCCCCTTCGCAAAGGCCTGGCTCAGCAGCCCCCCCATCGTCTCCGGCATCGGATGGTAGGCCCAGCAGCCGGGGACGACACAGACCCGCTTCCCCGCCTGCCGCACCCGATGGCGCAGGTCAGGATCGGTGCCGGCAACAATGTCGGGATGCTCTGCCCCAACCTGACGGTACAGATCCGCCGGCATCGCCAGGCACATGTGGCTGACCATGTCGCTGTCCACCAGTTCCCGCTGCACCGGAAAAAGACTGCGCGGAATCTGTCGGGCCGCGGCCCGCTGCCACCAAGCCGAATCCTCGGGAATGAGCTGGGATGGCCCCGTCATGCCAATGTCGTCACGCTCCAGGAAGGGCTTCACCAG
>CAZBDL010000398.1:0-3758 GCA_964490525.1 uncultured Victivallales bacterium
AATTCACTCCACCGGGATTCGCCAGATGACTACGCCGGGGCAATCCGGCTCAACGATATCCTTGGCGTGGGGATTGTCAATCGGCGACTGGCGCGCGGATGGTCGCCGACGATCCTGGCCCAGCTTCACCTCGATTTTGTACTCGTCTCCGGGACCTTGCGACTGGCAAAGGGGCTGGGGCGGTGATATGATTGGCCTTGCCCCGGGGGTGGCCCCGAGATTCATCCGCAGAGGGAGGCTTCTGCCATGCTGCACCTGCATCATCCGAACGGACTGCGCCTAGGAGCGGCGTCCGGGCTGCTGCTTTTGGCGACCGCGTGCGCGACGGTGCCGCTGGCCGAGCCCCCCCCTCCCCTGCCGCCGCTGACGGAGCAGGAATTGGCCTTGCTTAGGCAGGTCGGTGGCGAGGTGATGCCGGAGGGCAACCTACGCCTCGGGGCGGTGACGATCCTGCGGCGGGAGCGCGAGATCGCCTTTCCGGCGGCGGTGAACTTGACCGGGGGCGAGCTGGAGGTGCTGATCTGCACGGAGCGCGGGCGGCGTCACGAGAGCCTGCTGGTGTGCGACGTGAAGGCGCTCGACCTGCAGCTGGCGATGCATCTGCTGGGCTGGGAGAACGGCACGCGCAAGCCGGGCGGCACCATCGACCAAGGCGACCTGCTCGGGATCGACGTCCAACCGGACGGCGGGAAGCGCGTGCCGATTGAGCGCTGGCTCTACAACAAGAAGTCGGACGCGGTTCAGGACCGGCCCGGCCCTTGGGTCTTCATCGGCTCGAGCTTCGACCATACCGGCGCCTCGTCGGCCGAAATCGACGGCAACATCGTCAACCTGTGGAGCTTCGGCGGCACGGTGCTGGACAACCCGACGGAGACGGGCGACGCGGACGACTGGTTCGACGTGGCTACGGAGACGGTGCCGCCGTTCGAGACGCCGGTGACGGTGTATCTGCGCAAGCTGCCCTCTCCGGACGCGCCATAAGGGAGGGAAGCAGCATGACAACGGGCGGCAGTCTGCTGATCCACGGGGGGCGTCGTCTGGGTGGCGAGGTGACGGTTTCGGGCAACAAGAACGCGGCCCTGCCGATGATTGCGGCGAGCCTGCTGACGGACGAGGCGGTGACGCTGCACAACGTCCCGGAGATCGGCGACGTCGCGGTGATGCTGGAGATTGCCGCCAGCCTCGGGGTGGCGGTCGACCGCGCAGGCCCGACCGTGCGCCTGTGCGCGGCGGGACTTTCCGGGACGGAGATTCCGCGCCCGCTTTCCGACCGGATCCGCACGGCGATGCTCTTTGCCGGGCCGCTGCTGGCACGGCTCGGGCGGGCGACCTTCTGGCCGCCAGGGGGCGATGTCATCGGCCGGCGTCGGCTCGATGCCCACTTCTACGGGCTGCGCGGGCTGGGGGCGACGCTGAAGTCGGAGCTGGCCCCGTACCGCCTGGAGGCGGCCGGCCTGCAGGGGCGGGAACTGTTCTTCGACGAGGCGAGCGTGACCGCGACGGAGCACCTCCTGATGGCCGCCTGCCTGGCGCGCGGCCGCACCGTGATCATGAACGCCGCCGCCGAGCCGCATGTCCAGGACCTGGCCGTGCTGCTCGGCAAGATGGGGGCCGAGATCGAGGGCATCGGGACCAACACCCTGACCGTCAACGGCGTGCCCCGGCTCCACGGGGCCGAGCACACGGTTGTCGGCGACCACATCGAGGCGGGCAGCTTCCTGGTCATGGCGGCGGCCACGGGAGGCGAGCTGACGGTGAACGGCATCGTCCCGCGCCACTGCTGGATGCTGCGCCGGGTCTGCGAGCGCTTCGGGGTTCAGTTCGAGATGGGGGGCGAACGCATCCACCTGCCGGGAGGGCAGCGCCTGGCGGTGCGCGCGGACCTGGGCAACGCGATCCCGGTGATCGACGACGGTCCGTGGCCGCAGTTTCCGACCGACCTGATGAGCTGCACCCTGGTGATGGCGACCCGGGCCCGCGGCACCGTGCTGTTCTTCGAGAAGATGTTCGAGAGCCGCATGTACTTCGTCGACCGGCTCATCCAGATGGGGGCCAATGCCGTCGTCTGCGACCCGCACCGCGTCGTCATCTCCGGCCCCGCCCGGTTGCGCGGCATCGAAATGTCGAGCCCGGACATCCGGGCCGGCATGGCGTTGGTGATCGCCGCGCTCTGCGCACGCGGGCGTAGCGTGATCCACCACGCCGACGTGATCGGACGCGGCTACGCGGACGTCGTCGGCAAGATCGCCGCCCTGGGCGGACGGATCGAGCCGCTGCCATGAACATCCTCTACGGCGTCCAGGCCACGGGCAACGGCCACATCAGCCGCTCACGCGAGCTGGTCAAGGCGCTGCGGGCGCGTGGCCACACGGTGCGCCCATTGCTCACCGGGCGCGATCCGGCCCAGCTTTGGGACATGGACGACTTCCGGCCGTTCGACACGCGGGCGGGCCTGACCTTTGTGACGCGGCGCGGACGGGTCGACTATCTGGCAACCATCCGGGGGCTGGCCCTGCGCCGCTTCTACCGCGACATTCGCGAGTACGACGCGGCGGGGTACGACCTGGCCATCACCGACTACGAGCCGGTGACCTCGCGCATCGCCATCCGCCGCCGCCTGCCCTGTCTGGGCATCGGGCACCAGTATGCGTTCTGGCATCGGCAGGTGCCGCGCGCCAAAGGGGATCCGCTGGCGCGCTGGGTGTTCCGGCGCTTCGCCCCGGCGAACATCCCCCTCGGCCTGCACTGGCACCACTTTGGCGCCCCGGTGCTGCCGCCGATCGTCCCGCCGCTGCCGCAGCCAACGCCCCCGGCGATTCCCGGCAAGATCCTGGTCTACCTCGGCTTCGAGGCCATGGACGCCATCCTCGCCCTGCTCCGCACCGTCGAGGCGGCGGACTTCCACGTCTATGCGCCCATCCCGAAGCCGGTCGACGAGGGCCACATCCATCTGCGCCCCTTCTCGCGGCAGGGCTTCCTGGACGACCTGCACACCTGCTCGGGGATCGTGACGAATGCCGGCTTCGAGCTGGCGAGCGAGGCGATCCATGCCGGCAAGAAGCTGCTGGTCAAGCCCTTGCATGGGCAGATGGAGCAGGAGTCCAACGCCTTGGCGATGACCCGCCTCGGCGCGGGGACGGTCATTCCGCAGCTCGCCCCCGGAGCCCTGCGCGACTGGCTCGCCCTGCCGGTGCCGGAGCCGGCGATCTACCCCGACGTGCCCGGCATGATCGCCGACTGGATCGGGGCGGGCCGCCTCGACGACCTCGACAGCCTCGTCCACCGCGTCTGGGCCGAAACCCGGCAGCCCAGGCATTTCCGCACCTGAGCGGGCGCGGCGGCAAGGCATCCGTCCGCCCCCGGGGGGCGAGGCCGAACACGACAACACGCATAACGTGAAGAATCACAAGCACGGAATGTAGGAGCCCGCGCCCCTTGGCCGCCATCTTGTCCGGCGTAGTCCGCCGGTGGGCGGACGAAGTCGGAAGCCCGCAGGGCGACGGCTCCCGCGGGCGAACCTCTGTCTCCCGAAGAACCAAATCGAGGACGAGGAGTCAGGACTTTGGTCTGGTGTTTTGGATTGGGGAATTTCAGTCCCGAAGGGACGGCATCCGCCAAAGGCGGACCCAGGGCGTGAACCCTGGGGCTGGAGTTTGGCAGAAGTCGGTGTATTTGATCGCGCCGTGATGTGCATCGGCTCGACGGGCGCGATCTTGTATGTTTGCCGATGTATTCTCCGGCCGTTTTCCCGGCCTCTG
>CAZBDL010000399.1:0-3748 GCA_964490525.1 uncultured Victivallales bacterium
GCAAGGTCTTCAGCGGCTGGACCGCCACCGCCAACGCGGCCGTCGCCCTGCCCGCAGCCGCCACCACCACCGTCACCCTCGCCGGCGACGCCACCGTCACCGCGAACTTCGCCGACGAGGAGCCGCCGCCCCCGGTGACGGCGCAACTGACCATGGCTGCGGTTCCGCCCGGCGGCGGCACGACCACGCCCGCCGTGGACGGCAGCCCGCACACGGTCGAGGTCGGCGTCCCGGTGGCGATCGCCGCCACCCCGGCCGCAGGCAAGGTCTTCAGCGGCTGGACCGCCACCGCCAACGCGGCCGTCGCCCTGCCCGCAGCCGCCACCACCACCGTCACCCTCGCCGGCGACGCCACCGTCACCGCGAACTTCGCCGACACGCCTCTCGAACAGATCGCGGTCGGCTCGCATTTTGAAGTCAGCATCGACGAGGTCGGCCTACCAGACCAGTTCATCACCAGGCCAAGGTTGACCGCCATCTACACCGATCCGGTGTCCCGGATCCACGGCAGGAAAGCTGGAGCCAAGGTGGTCACCAAGGTCGGCGCTAAATTGCCGACGGATGTCATCGTCGGCGAGTGGACAAAGAAGATCCGCCTGTACGACGCCAGGCTGCTGAGAGCGCACAACAAGGTGGGCGACAACAGCGCTGCCTGGCTGGCGGCCAACCCCGTCCAGAACCAGCACGTGGAACTGGCGCTGACACTGACATCAAAGCAAGTCGCCAACGGCATCCCGCAAGCCCTGCGCACACTCCATCTCGCCCCCCCCGTCATCACCTCAACGCGGAATGGCAATCCCGATCTCAAGGGAAATCCCACCATCGAGATCACAGGGGCCTGGTTTGGCACCAGGAAGCCAAAGGCTTGGTTTGAATATACGGCCGAGGGGAATGCCGCCAGGAAGCTCAAGGCAAAGGTCTTGACGCCTGATGCCACCTACACAAATGGCAAGGGCAAGGGAATTTTCATGGATCAGCGCACCGGCGCCAGCCGTCTGGTCGTCCTCCGTCCGACCACGTTGCCGACGGGGGTCGACAACTGGGAGGCCATCACACATATTGTCGTTGACAACGGATGTGGTCTCGCAGCCCAAGCGATTGACTGGGACGAATTGCCTTGATCGCTCACCCCCCATGCCCCTTTCCCATTCCCTACGCAAGGAGAACGCCGCCGTGAGGACAATGAAATGCTTCGCACGATCCACAGCGTACGCCATGGCCACCATGATCGTCGCGGCCTCAGCCATGGCGGCCGATGCCCAAGGCATGGATGCGCCTCAACCCACGCTTCCCCTGGATCCCGGCCACGGGATTGAGCACCTGCCCCCCTTCATCGCCCGGGCCAGGAGCAAGACCGCCCCGTTCAAGTATACACGCTCCTTGTCCGCAGACGGCATCAGATGGTTCTCCAACTTCGAGACCTATGTCGCCGGCGACCCGCTGCCCAAGGAACAGGTCGAGGCGTTCAGGAAGGCAGGGACGCGCCTTGTGCTTTATGAATGGGCCACGGGATTCTACCTGGAAAACGCCCAGGCGCGCAATCCGGAGGAACGATGGGAGGCCGAGATTTGGCACCGGCACCCGGAATGGCTGCTCAACCGGGACAACCCGGGGCCAGACCACCAGAATCCCGACGTGCTGCATGCATACTACTACGACATGGCCCACCCCGAACTGCGGGCATATCGCGCCAAGGTCATCCTGGACAATCTCCGCGAATCGGGCTATGACGGCGTATTCTACGACTGCACCGGATTCCAGAGCGTCTGGGAGACGCCCACGCATCCCTTGCGCACCATCTTCCAGCAGCGGCACCCGGGCATCGACTACAACCAGGCCTGCGTCGACTTCTATCAGAAAATCATCGCCGGCGGCCATTTCAACTTCCTCAACCAATGCTCCCGGTTCGCCGAGCATGCCTATCCCTACTCCGAATTTGACCTGACCGAATCGCTGATGACGCGCAACGAGGTCGGCCCCGAAGTCGAGGTCTACCTTGAGGGCAAGGGGATGGTGAAGCGCCGCGAGACGGCATATCTCTCCGTCGACCATATCCTGAGCGTCTGCTCCGACATCAACCAAAACCGCCGCAAGTTCAATCCGGCGCTGCGCCCCGTGCACCTCAACTACGGCTACAGCTTCCTCGAGCCCACCGGCAAGATCGAGGAGGCGATGCGCCAGCCGATCTACCGACTGGCGGTCGACCGCCAAGCCATCCACTATGCCCAGGCTTGCGCCAAACTGGTCGACCATGAACAGTATTATTACGTCAACGAAGAAGAGGGCCACGACCCCATCCGCTTCCACCGGGATCCGGTCTATTTCGTCGACCTCGGACAGCCCCTGACGGACAGCCACGAACTGATCGGCGAGGCCTACGTCCGCTTCTTCGAGAACGGATTCGTTGTCGTCAACCAGACGGCACGCCCGATGACCCTCTCCGTGGCCGAACGCCTGCCCAAGGATCTGTATGGCATCTGGGATTCATTTACCGGCCGCGTCGTGACCCAACCGGAAACCGGGATCGAGATCCCGCACGGCTTCTATCCCGCCTCCAGCACGAAGACCCCGTCGGGGCGCATTTTCGCCTATGTCAGGAACACCCCCCGCGCAGATGCCGACAGCCCCTTGGCCCACCTGGCCTTTTCCCGCCTGGTCGTCGATGCCCTGGCAAAGGACGGGCTCCTGGACGCCACGGCGGCACATCGCCTTGAGCGGCAATATGACGAC
This sequence comes from uncultured Victivallales bacterium, assembly GCA_964490525.1. Lineage (GTDB taxonomy): Bacteria > Verrucomicrobiota > Lentisphaeria > Victivallales > CAZBDL01 > CAZBDL01. Next base: position 2,731 of record CAZBDL010000399.1, read on the forward strand.
CTGGCGAAACTCCTCGGCCACGCCGCCTTGGCAGACGGCACGGATCCCGACCGGGAGGCGTTGACCGCCATCGCCAAGGGACTTGAGCAGTTGGTCACCGAACTGGCAGTGGCGCCGGTCGCGCACGCCTGGCAAACGGAGGGGCTGCGCGCCCTGGGGCGCACATGCCTGGCCCTGGACGCCACCATTGCCCCGCGGCGCGGCGTCAGCCTTGCCGATGTCGCCATCGGCTTCGAGTCGGGAAAAGCCAGCCGTGCCACGTCCATCCTCCAAGCCGAGGGCAAGGCCCCGGGCCAGCTTCGCGGCAAGTTCATCCTCGCCGCCAATGGCTTCTCCGCCTCGGTCGACATCCCCGAGGATGCTCTCCCGGAAGGGCCCCCGGGCGTGATCTCGGCGGCGCTTCCTCCCCCGCCTGGCACCACCGACGAACACCTGCTCTTTGCCTTTGCCTGCATCGGGAGCGACGCCCCCCTCCCCGTCCTGGGGTATTGCGAGGCAAGGTACACCCCGCCGTTCGCGATTGTCATCGACCGCGGCTACATGCCCGCCTCGGCCGGCGAATTCAGCTTCAACATCGCCATGACCAACAACACCATGAATTCCACCCCGGGCAAGGCGACGATGACCATGCCGGAAGGTTGGAGCCTTGATCCGGCAACCGTGCTCGACCTGCAGGTCGACGCCAGGTCCGACGGCGTCATCCGCGTCAAGGGAAACATCCCGGCCGACCATCCTCATGGCCCCGGTCTCGTCCATGTCGCCGCAGAACTCGGCGAGGCCATCCTGCGCCAGAACGTCGAGGTCATGGTCGTCCCCCGCCTGGTCGCACGCCTCGCCTCATCCAAGATGGTGATGGACGGCATCCTCGACGAGCCATCCTGGTTGTCCGCCCACCAGACCGCGTCTCCCTTCCTGTGCCATCGCGAAGGGAAGCCCGTCTTTCCGCAGACCAAGGCCAGGATCCTCTATGACGAGGACCACGTCTACCTGGCCTTCGAATGTGACGAGCCGGACATCA
>CAZBDL010000400.1:0-3746 GCA_964490525.1 uncultured Victivallales bacterium
CTCAACGCCATCCTGGCCCATGCCGATGGCCTGATCACCGACGCCGAGGCCGAAGTCATCCTCGATCGCCTCCGTGCCCTGCCCGGATGAGGGGCAATGATAGGTCAAGTTGATCAATATTCACCACGAAGAGCACGAAGGGACACGAAGAAAGGAATTCGCTGGGCGAACTGGATCCTTTGAGGGCGCACCCCCTTGGCGGTGTTGTTTCTGGCAAGGGATTTCTTCGACCCCTGCCGGGGTCGCGTGATGGGGGGCGGCTTTCCGGGTGTGTCGGGTGCTGGCGCACCCTCAACCTCCGGCTAATGTCTGCAACCCCTCCGGGGTATTCAGGGATAGGGATCCTCCGTGTTGCCTTGCCCACCCCCGGCTAAGATCTGCCATCCCGCCGGGATGGAGAGACAAAATACCAGACATCGCTCTCCATAACGTTTTTCGCAGGTCAATACGATTGTGAGACGATTAGCAACTTGAAAATCGGCCATGCCGAGGCAGTTTTTCAACCATGATTACGATTCAAGACCGGATCGTGGTCCGCCCACGTGCCGATGACCTCAAGATCGCCCGGTCGGCGCGGAAGCGCCACGGACGATGCCATGCCCCATGACCGGTCGGCTGGAACATCCGGACGGGCGACGGTCGGTCGGGCTTCCCCGGGCCTTGGTTCACCACCTCCATCCAGGGCTGTGGGAGGCCTTCTTCGGCGGGCTGGGACTTGACGTCGTCCTGTCGGCGCCAACGACGCGGCAGACGGTCGAGCGGGCGGGGCTGATCTCGGAGGCGGAGCACTGCCTGCCCGTGAAGCTCCTCGATGCGCACCTGGCCGAGCTGGCCGGGCAGGTCGAAACGATCTTCGTGCCACGGATCCTCGCCCTGCGGCGCGGCCACATTGCCTGTCCGAAGCTGGGGGCCCTGCCGGATTGCGCACGGGCCCAGTTTCCCCAGGCGCGGATCCTCAGCGTCGACCTCGACGAGAACCGCCTGCCGCTGGCGGATTCCCTGGCGCGGCTGGGGCGCGGACTAGGAGTGGCGTCGGCCCGCGTCAGGGCGGCGGTGCAGACGGCCTTGGCGGCGCAGGCGGCGGCCCTGGCGAGGCCCCCCCCCTTTGCCGACGGCTGGCCGCCGTCGGCCCCCGCCCCGGGGCCGCGCCTGCTGGTGATCGGGCATCCCTACCATCTCCATGATGCCTACCTGGCGGCCCCGGTCTTCCGGATTCTGGCGGCCCTGGGAGTGGCGGCCGGAGCCGTCTCGTTCGCCGGGCCGGAAGTCGTTCCGGATCCCCTCAAGTGGGACACCTGCAGCCTCCTCCACGACCGCCTGCGGCGGCTCTCCCGCACAGACTGCAACGGCGTCATCCAGCTCAGCTCGTGCAACTGCGGCTGCGACTCCGTTGCCGGTGCCCTCTGCCGGGCCCTGCTCGCGGAGAAGGGCATCCCCTTCATGATCCTGGTGCTGGACGAGCATGCCGCCCTGGCCGGCCTCGAGACCCGCCTCGAGGCGTTCGTCGACACCCTCGCCGCACAACCGCCGCCAGCCCCGTGAACCGATGGTGTCGCCCGTTCAGTGGCGAGGCTCTGTTTCCTTTGCAGTAGGTTGCTGATAACTCACCAGGAACGTCCACCTGCTCGTCCTCGTGTCCGTTCTGGTCTTTCGGGAGGCAGAGGTTCGCCCGCAGTGCCTCGAATTGGTTTCGGTTGAAGCTGACCGTCCCGGCAAATTTGCACCATAGCATACTGATGATATGCTACTGCATACAACTGGGAGATCATGGCCATGAGGACAACGCTGATCGTGCCGGATCCGATCTTCGTTCGGGCCAAGGCCTTTGCCCGCAGCCATGGCAAGAAGCTTTCCGACGTGTTCAGCGAAGCCATGTCGGAACGCCTGGCCCGCGAGGAGTTGAAAGCGGGGAAACGGCCGACAAAATACCGGATTGTGCCTCGAGCGATGGGCCTGCCCCGTGTCGACATCGCCGACCGCGAGGCCCTTGCCCGCATCATGGAGGAGGAAGGATGATCCTGGTCGACACGAATGTCCTGCTGCATGCGGTCAACCGGGACTCCCCGGAGTGCGCCGCCGCCCGCGAGGCGCTGGAGACACTGGCCAATGGCTATCGCACGTGGGCCTTGTCATGGACGATCGCCTATGAGTTCCTGCGCGTGGCAACGCATCCCCGCGTGTTTCCCCGCCCGATGGACATCGCGGATGCCTGGGCATTCCTGCATGGGCTCATCTCGCGTCCCACCTGCCTGCTGTTGACGGAAACGGGACAGCATCAGGAGATTTTTGGCCGCTGCCTGAGCGAGTGCCAGCGCCTGCGCGGGAACATACTGCACGATCTTCACACGGCGATCCTGATGCGGGAGCACGGCATCCACGCCATCCTGACGCAGGACCGGGATTTCCAGGCCTTTCCCTGGGTGCGGAGGCTGACGCTCGATGCCGACATGCCCATGCAGGGATGAACAGATGCCGGTGATGGCTGTCGGGGTCGGTTATTGGGGCTTGGGTTATCGGTCAGACCCTGTAAGCAGACGGCGCGGGCGAATTGTGACCGCCGTTGACTGCCGGCGGCCATTATCTTGTTGGCAATAACCCGAACGCAAGGCAGCCAAGATGCTTGGAAATAGATCCTCTCCGGACGATAATCTCGTCATGACAAGCGGGCGGCGGCGAAGGCATTGGCAAGGAAACGGCATTCGTCCCTGCAGCATCGCGCTCGCACTGCTGCTTGCGGTTCAGACGATCCACGTCGACGCAGGATCCGCCGCCGCCCCCCTCGAATATGCCCCGGAATACGTCTCCGACACCTGGGGCGCCCAACGGAGTCCATATTTCTTCAGCGGCACCGTTGTCGCCATCGATCCGAGCTCGGTTTCGATCGAGCACCGATGGGATCGGTATGCTCCCCCCCGCTCCCTGGCGATGGAGGTGCTGGTCGTCAAATTGGACACGAATTCGGCATTCATCGGCTTTCCGGGGAATCGGAAGGCCGTGCTTGGCGACGATGTCCACGTGATCCTGGACCGCCAGGATCCCTCCCTCGCCACAGAAATCCACCATTTTCCCGGAGCCCAGGTCTCCATCCGGAATGTCACTGACCAACTGGTGCCAGACGAGAATGGCAAGGTCTTCTTCGACGATTTCGAATCGGGAGACCTCCGGCAGTGGCACTTGCGGCGGGGACAGGTCAATGTCATCGACCACCAGGATGAGGTGCTGTCAGGAACCCGCTCGCTCCGGTTGGTGCGCCGGGACTACCGCGACACCAAGGCACCGAATTTCAACCCGGAGATCTGGACGCACGGCTTTCCCCGCATGAACGATGTCTGGATGCAATGGGACATGAAGCTCCACGGAACCAGCACCGTTGGCGGTGCCAACACCGGTGCCTTCGCCATTCTCCGCCCGTTTCACTACAACCACGCGGAAGCTTTCGCCGTCCTGCTCGTCGAGGCGGAAGACCAGACCTTCCGGCTGGGCATCCAATGGGGAACACGCCCCGTCGGAGGGATCGTCATCCACCAGGATCAGACGTATCGCATTAAGCTGCATCTGAAGCGACCAAGCTCGCCCGATGCCAAGGATGGCGTCGTGGAGAGCTGGATCAACGGTGTGGCAGATATCCAGGCTGGCTCGCAATCCGAGACCAGGGCCGACCACTGCTTTGACCGCCTGGCGATGGGCTTCATGCATTGTGGCCGCGGCACCGCCAAGGCGGGGGTCATGTACCTCGACAACCTCTG
>CAZBDL010000401.1:0-3724 GCA_964490525.1 uncultured Victivallales bacterium
GGCCTGCTCGTCGACATCGGCGTGCCCGTCTTCCTCCCCGCCTCTCAGGTCGACCTGCGCCGCGCGCCGGACGTCGGCGAGTACATCGGCCAGGAGATCGACGCCGAGATCATCAAGATCGACGCCGAGCGGAAGAACATCGTCGTCTCGCGCCGCAAGGTCCTCGAGGAGGAGCGCAAGAAGAACCGCGAGAACCTGGTCAAGGAGCTGCACGTCGGCGACCTCCGCAAGGGCGTGGTCAAGAACATCACCGACTACGGCGCCTTCATCGACCTCGGCGGCCTCGACGGCCTGCTGCACATCACCGACATGTCCTGGGGCCGCATCTCCCATCCCTCCGAGATGTGCGAGATCGGCCAGGAGATCGAGGTCATGGTGCTCGACATCGACCACCAGCGCGAGCGCGTCTCCCTCGGCCTCAAGCAGAAGAGCGCCAACCCCTGGGACAACGTCGAGGGCAAGTACCCCAAGGGCTCGATCATCCACGGCCGCGTCGTCAACATCATGCCCTACGGTGCCTTCGTCGAAATCGAGGAGGGGGTCGAGGGCCTCATCCACGTCTCCGAGATGTCCTGGACGAAGCGCGTCACCAAGGCGGGTGACATCCTCAGCGTCGGCGAGGAGGTCGATGCCGTGATCCTCGACATTCAGCGCGAGCAGAAGAAGATCTCGCTCGGCCTGCGCCAGACCACCCGCAACCCCTGGGAGGTCCTGGCCGAGAAGTATCCGACCGGCAGCCTGATCAAGGGCAAGGTCCGCAACATGACCAGCTACGGGGCGTTCGTCGAGATCGAGGACGACATCGACGGCATGATTCACATCTCCGACATGTCCTGGACGCGCAAGATCAACAATCCCGCCGAGGTCCTCAAGGTCGGCCAGGAGGTCGAGGCGTCGGTCCTGGACATCGACCCGGAGCAGCAGCGCATCTCGCTCGGGCTGAAGCAGCTTGAGCAGGATCCGTGGTCGCGCATCGACGAGCTGTACCATGTCGGCGACCTGGTCAACGGCAAGATCACCAAGATCACCGCCTTCGGCGCGTTCATCGAACTGGGCAACAAGATCGACGGCCTGATCCACATCTCCCAGATCAGCGAGAACCGGGTCGAGAAGGTCAAGGACGTCCTTGCCATCGGCCAGGACGTCGAGGCCCGGGTGATCAAGATCGACCGCGACGAGCGCCGCATCGGCCTAAGCATGAAGGCGGCCACGGGCCAGTACACCGAGGCCGACCTGCAGGCGGCGGGCGAGGAGGTCTCCGACGCCCTCCAGGGGGCGATGGTCGGGATGGGCGACGCCCTCGACGACGCCTTCAGCAACTTCGAGGTCCGCGAGGCCGCCGATTCCAAGGAATAGCCCGCATCAACCCTGTCGGGAACCACCGCGCCCGGGCACTCGCCCGGGCGCTTTTTTTGCGCCGGAGGCGGTCTAACCTGAATTATTCACGCGGCCAGTGGAGCGGGGTGGGGATTTGGGCCGCCACCGTCAAGGGCAACCCCGGGCGCAAGCCGCGCAGGAAGTCCCCGCACGGCAGACAGGTCACCCCGTCGATCATCAGCCTTTCCGTTCCCCGGTACAGCAAAAACGCTGCCGCCTGCGGGTAATCCTGCCGGAACGCCAGGAGATGGCGCACGTCGCCCCGGTGGACGTTCCTGGACTTCTTGACCTCGATGGCGACGAAGACCCCTGGCCCGTAGACCACAAAGTCGACTTCGCTGCCTGATTTCGTGCGCCAATGGTAAAGTCCCACGCCATGGATCCCGCTGTAGGCGATCCATGCCCGGAGATGCTGGGCGACCAACCCCTCAAGGGCAGCCCCACCCATCTCGTCCGGGCTGTCCAATGGCCCCCGGGGGCGGACCGCATGGAAAATCCCCGCGTCGAAGAAGTAGAACTTGGCATGCTCCGCCAAGTGCCGTTTGGCATGGCGCGAGAACACCGGCACGCGGAAGCCCAGCAGCAAGTCCTCAAGGACATCGACATATCCCTGGACCGTGTTCCGCTTCACCTGGCATTCCCGGGCGACCCCGGCCAGGTTCAGCGGCGTCCCATGCGAGAAGGAGATCGCCTCCAGGAAACGGGCGAAGGCGCCGACATCGCGCACCAGCGCCTCGGCTCTCACTTCCTGCTCCAGGTAAAGCCCGACATAGGCAGCAAGGGCACGCTCGCGATCCGCCGCCGCATGAATCACCGGCACCATCCCGGTCCGCAATGCGGCATCCACGTCGAAGTCCGTTCCGAGCTCCACCGCCATGAATGGGTGCATGGTCAGCAACGTCGCCCGCCCCGCCAGCATGTCCGCCCCCGACCGCTTCAGCTTCCGGGCGCTCGAACCGGTCAGGATGAAGCGGCAGTCCGGCCTCTCCGCCATCTGTTGATGCACCACCGAAAGCAGTTCCGGCACCTTCTGCACCTCGTCCAGCACAACACAGCGCGGTCCCGGATGCGCCCGCATCAAGTCCCGCAACCGCTCCGGGCGGGACGAATACAGCCGATAGGTCTCGCCATCGAGGAAGTCCAGCCGAAGGGCCTCAGGAAAGTGCTGCCCCAGCCAAGTCGACTTCCCAGTCCCACGGGGGCCAAACAGAAAAAAACTGCCGGGAGATGCCTGGAGAAAACGCATCAATATAGGCATATTTGCTTCCTTTATTACATCTCCGGCATAATATACGCCAACCCATGCCGTCGTCAAGCGGCCATCGGTGAATAGGGCAGAGCGACGATCAGCGGGCGGAGAGCCTGACCTCGACGGTGCGCCGGGGCAGGCCGCCGGTCGGGATCTCGTCGCCAGGGAAGGGCTGGCCATCGACCAGGATGCCGGGGGTCTCGCCCGGTTGGGCAGCCCGCATGTGGATCGCATATTCGGTGCCGCGGTAGAGGCGGGTGACGGTGGTGCCCGCGGCGAGGACGGCGGGCAGGCAGGGGCGGACGACCAGGCCATGATACCCGGGCCGGATGCCGAGGATGTGCTGGGTGACGGCGACATAGTTCCAGGCGGCGGTGCCGGTGAGCCAGCTGTTCTTGGCCTCGCCATGGCGGACGGCGGCCTTGCCGGCGATCATCTGGGAGTAGACGTACGGCTCCATGCGGTGGATCTCGCTGATCGCCTCGCGCCAGGCGGGGCAGATGCGGGTGTAGTAGTCGAACGCGCGCTCGGGGTTGCCGAGGAGGGTCTCGGCGATGACGATCCACGGGTTGTTGTGGCAGAAGATGCCGCCGTTCTCCTTGTAGCCCGGGGGGTAGGAGGAGACCTCGCCCAGTTCGACATGGTAGGCCGAGTAGGGGGGATCCTGGAGGACGATGCCGTGCGGCGTGGCGAGGTGCGCGGCGACGCTGTCGAGGGCGCGGCGGGCGAAGCCGTCCGCGTGCCCGATGCCCGCCATGGCGCACCAGCCCTGGGACTCGATGAATATCTTGCCCTCCGGGTTCTCGGCGCTGCCGACCTTGTGGCCGAAGTAGTCGTAGGCGCGCAGGAACCAGTCGCGGTCGCGGCCATGGGCATCGACCGCCGCGGCCATCGCCGCCGACGCCGCGCGGACCTCGCGGGCCGCGTCGTCGCGCCCGGTCGCCGCGAGCAGGTCGGCGAACTCGCCGCAGGCATGGACGAAGAGCCCGGCGATCATCAGCGACTCGGCGACGCCACCGGTGCGGTTGCCGGTGGTCTGGAAGGATTCGCCGGGGGTCGTGGAGAAGCAGTTCAGGTTGAGGCAGTCGTTCCAGTCGG
>CAZBDL010000402.1:0-3713 GCA_964490525.1 uncultured Victivallales bacterium
CGCCATGGGAGCCGACCCCGCCGTAGGTGTCGACGATGATCTTGCGGCCGGTCAGGCCGGTGTCGCCATGTGGCCCACCGACGACAAAGGCGCCGGTGGGATTGACATGGTAGGCGATGTCGCCCTTCATCAAGCCGGCGGGAATGACCTTCTTGGCGACCTCGCGGACGAGCTTCTGCAAGTCGGCGATCTTCATCTCCGGCGTGTGCTGGTGGGAGACGACGATGGTCTCAACCTTGACGGGCTGCCCGGCCCGGTAGCGGATGGAGACCTGGCTCTTGGAATCCGGACGCAGGAAGCCGTACTTCTTCGGGAAGGCCTTGCGCAGACGGGCAAGCTCCTCGACGATGCGGTGGGCATAGAGCACGGGGGCGGGCATCAACTCCGGCGTCTCGTCGCTGGCGAACCCAAACATCATCCCCTGATCGCCGGCACCCTGCTCCTGGTGCAAACCCTCGCCGACATTGACGCCCTGGGCAATGTCCGGCGACTGCTTGTGGATGCAGACGAAGACCTTGCAGTCCTCGGCGCAGAACCCGACCGCACGGTCCGTATAGCCAATCTCGGCACAGACCTGCCGGGCGATCTTCTCCCAGTCAACCCTGGCCTTGGTGGTGATCTCGCCCGAGATCACGACCAGGTCCGTGGTCGTCAGCGTCTCGCAGGCGACCCGGCTCTTCGGATCCTGGGCCAGGCAGGCGTCCAGCATCGCATCGGAAATCTGGTCACACACCTTGTCCGGATGCCCTTCAGACACGGACTCGGAGGTGAACACATGCTCGGCGTGGATCTTGCTCATTGGTGCCTGCTCCTGTGGATTCGGAAATAAAAATGACTCTCAAACGCAAACGGCATTCAAGAAATGGAAAGATACGGAAAAACCGTGATTTTTCAAGCCCTCCGGGGCATTTGCCTTCCCTGCCGGCGATGATATCGTTGGCAACCCACTACAGGCGGGCCTTTTCCGCGATGCAGGATGGGAGACCGGCGCATGGACACGGATCTCGAGCGGACACGGCAACGGGGCGGGGCACCGGCGGAAGGCGCGCCCTTGGGCAAGGTCGGCCCCTACCGCCTGGTCGAGTTCCTGGGCAAGGGCGGGGTGGGCCTGGTCTACCGTGCGGTGGACGCGGACAATGCGGAGGTGGCGGTCAAGGTCATGACGTCCGGGCCGCTGATGCCATCGGCGGAGATCCGGCGCTTCCTGCGCGAGGCCGAGACCTGCAAGCGGCTGCGTTCCCACCCGAACATCATCACGGTCTACGACACGGGCCAGGACGGTCATGACCACTACATCGCCATGGAGCTGGTGCCGGGGGGCAGGACGCTGGACGACCGCATGGCGGGGCAACCCTTGCCGGAGACGGAGGCCTTGGCCTATGCCGTGCCGGTGGCGCAGGCGCTGGCCTACGCCCATGGGCAAGGCATCCTGCACCGCGACCTCAAGCCGGCGAACATCCTGATCAACGAGTTCGACCAGCCCCTGCTGGCGGACTTTGGCCTGGCCAAGCCGATGGCCGCGCCCAACCTGACGATCACGGGCACGCTGCTGGGTACCCCCCGCTACATGGCGCCGGAGCAATGCGGCGGCGAGGATGGCGAGACGACCAGCCAGTCGGACATCTATGCCTTTGGCGTCATGCTGTACGAGATGCTGACCGGGCGGTCGCCCTACCCCATCACGGCGGAGATGGGCCTGCCTGAGCTTTTCGCGGTAATCCGCGGGCACGACCCGATCCCGCCCCGCCGCCTGCGCCCGGAGATCGGGCGCAATCTTGAGGCGGTGGTCCTGCGCCTGATCGAGAAGGAGAAGCGACTGCGCTACAGGAACATGACCCTAGTCTGCGCCGACCTCGAGGCCTCCCGTGACGGGCGGCCCGTCTCGGTCCGGCGCCTTTCCCCGGCGGAGCGCTGGGAAAAATGGCTGCGCCGCCATACCCCGACGGCGGTCGCCGTCGCCGCCGTCGTCGCCCTGGCGCTGGGCATCTACTTCGGCATGCTCCTTCCCCGGAGCCGCAAGGCCGCATACGCCAAGCAGCAGGCGGATGTGCGAGCCATGGCCGCCCGGCAGCGGGCCACTCGTCTCGAGGCCGAGCTTGCCGCCTTGAAGAATCCCGAAATGCCCCAGGGCGACCGGGATTCGGTCGGCGCGGGACATCTTCGCCGGGGCCGCGAGCTGTTGGCCGCGGGTCACCTGGCCGAGGCCAAGCCCGCCTACCGGGCCGCTGCCGGGTGGGCGGCGCAGGCCGACCATCAAGGCATCCTCCGCGAAGCCCGGACCAACCTGGCCCGCATCGCCATGGCCCAGGGCGAGAACGCCCAGGCGGCGGCCATCCTGGCCGAACTGGCCGCCGCCCATGGCCCCGGCACCCTGGCCGGACAGCTCGCCCTCTTCGAGGCCGGCGCCGCCCACTGGCGCCAGGGCGACGACCCCGAGGCCCGGCAACGCTGGCAGGAAATCCTCCGGGCCAGCCGTGCCGATGCACGGCGCGGCATTGACATCACCGGAGCGGTCGGCTATCTTGGTATGTTGTCAGAGGCCATGCTCGAACCAGAGGCCGCCGTCGACGAGGCGAGGATTCTCGCCGCCGCTCCCGATGTCCTCAAGGGACTGGGCCACTGGACCCTGGCCCAGCGCTCGGCACAACGCGACGAACGGGCCCGGCATCTCGCCGCGGCCATCAGGCACCGGGAAATCTTTTGCTGGATCAACCAGGAGGCCGACGATGACGACGACCACGACCACGGCGAAGCGCTGGATCCGTAGGAACTTCACCCTCACCGAATTGCTCATGGTGACCGCCATCGTCACCTCGGTCCCCACCGGCGCCTACCTCCGCGCCAAGCAGAAGGCCCTCGAGATCGAGTGCATGAACAACATGCGCCAGGTCGGCACGGCCATCGTCGCCTACCACCTCGGCAACGGCGAGTACCCGAACGCCGCCTTCTTTCCGGAGAATCCCCGCACCGACGAAAACAGCATCCGCGTCATCCTCGCCGACGAGATTCCCGGCGAACGCCCCTGGATCTGCCCGGCCATGCCCGATGAACTGAAGGCCCGCGGCCTGACCTGGGTCTACAACGACACCCTCGCCGGCCAGGACTCCGTCCGCGATCCCGCGCGCACCTGGATCCTGATTGAGTTCACCTGCGTCTCCGCCAAGGTCCCCGCCGCCCATCCCGGCGGGTTCAACATCGTCTATGCCGATGGCCATGTCGAGACCGCCCGGACCCTCCCCGAGGACATCACCAAGAGCCAGCAGGCCATGCTCCAGCGCCTAATGACTGCGATGCGCCCGTAAACCAGGGACAAAGACCGCGCCCGCGTAGCGTCGCTTCGACGGCCGAACCATGCCGCAGGGGTTGACACGCAGGAATCCTCCATAACCCAAGCCACGGGGACGACGATGAAGACCTTTTTCCAGGCCTTGTGCAACCATCGGCGCCCATTCCCGTGGGGTCTTGTCGCCTTGACCTTGGCGCTGGCGCTGGCCATCGGCGTGGCCATCCAGCTCCAGACGGATCCCTCGATTCCAGCGACAACGGATGTCGCGCGCCTCGCCGGGGACACCATGACGCCGACGGCGAATGACTTGGTCACGCCAGGTCCCCCTCCCCCGGCCATTGCCCCACCTACCCACCTCGCGAGAAAGCCGGGCACCCCCTTTCCCTTGGCAAACGCCGCCATGACCGGCAACAGCGACTGGCGGGGG
>CAZBDL010000403.1:0-2925 GCA_964490525.1 uncultured Victivallales bacterium
ACAGTGTCCGCTCCCCGTCACGCATGGCGGCGGCATTGTCCAGACGGAGGCGGAATACCGGCGCATCCGTCCACATCTGTACCCGTCGGCACCTGTGGATGCCGCACGTTGGCAGGCCTGGGCGGCAGAACAGGAGCAGGGGGACGCCGTACTCTGGTTCACGGTGGATGGCTTCTTCTGGCTTGCCCGGAGCCTGCTGGGAGCGGAGAGGCATTTGTACGCGTTTTTCGACCAGCCCGAACTGATACACCTCATCAACGCGGATTTGGCTGACTGGATTCTGCTCGTCATCGAACAGGTATGCTCGATTTGCACTCCGGACTTCATGACATTCGGCGAGGACATGAGCTACAACCATGGCCCCATGCTGTCCAAGGACTGCTTCGACGAGTTTATGCGCCCGTACTACGACCGCATCATGCCGTCCCTGCGCGCCAGAGGAATTCTCTCCATCATCGATTCAGATGGAGACATTGCCATTCCCGCCCCTTGGTTTGCCGAGGCTGGGCTGGACGGCATCCTGCCCCTTGAGCGGCAGGCGGGGGTTGATGTCACGGAGCTACGGAGAGCCCACCCGCGCATGAGGTTTATCGGTCATTTCGACAAGATGACCATGGACAAGGGGCCGGAGGCCATGCGCCGGGAATTCGACAGGCTCGTGCCGACCGCTGCCCAGGGTGGATTTCTGGTCAGTTGCGACCACCAGACCCCTCCGGGCGTTTCGTATCAGGACTACAAGACCTATGTGGCTCTTTTTGGCGAGCATGCACAAATGGCAGGTGCCATTTCCCGCAATAACCATGTGGAGGAAAGGCCATGAGTACCGAACCGAAGATGAACCAACGTGCCTGGGAAGACGTGGGACGTCGGGCAGTTCCGCGGTACCGTTTCATGCTCATCAAGCTGCAGGCCGTGACAGGCGTAGCTAAAAGAGCGAGGCGCTCAATCAGGTTCACCTTGATTGAGCTGCTGGTGGTGATTGCGATCATCGCGATTATGGCGTCCTTGCTGCTTCCCGCCCTGGTGCGGGCCAGAAGCTATGCCTACAGCACGGTCTGCAGAGGCAACCTGCGGCAATGTGGCCTTGCCTTGCACAGCTACGCCGACGATAGCGACGACTGGATTCCCCCAGGGTATCACGATGGCGAGCCGCACAAGTACAGCCTTAACGAGGGCGACTTGCTCCACTGCATTCAGCCGTATGCAGGCAACCTTCAGATCTTCAATTGCGGACGTTATCAGTTGCAGTCGTTCAATCTTGCCCAGGGCGGATTTACTTGGGGCACCTACTCCTACTTTCCAGGGCGTAGTCATCCGCCGTTCAGGCCAGGGACACCGGTTCCCACCAGGCGTTCCCGATTTACGGGCGGCCAGTGGGTTCTTCTCCAAGACAACTACTTTCTAGGAATCGATCACTGGAGTGGTTATCAATTTAACCATGGACGGGGCAACATAAGTTATTTTTCGAATATTCCGTGGTATGCCTGCATCAACTCTTCTGGCAATGTCGCCGACGGGGCCAATTTTCTTATTGACGACGGCAGCGTGTGCTGGAAGCCTCGCGGCCAGCTGCAGATGGTGGTGTCCGCTTCAGTGGATTACCAGCTGGGGATATTCACCCTGACCCCATGATGCCACCTCCTGCCTCAGGAAGCGTCGTATGATCGGCCACCATCTCCGTCTTTGGGCATTGATCCTCTTCGGCTCCTTCTCTCTTCTGCCGGGTGCCGGGGCAGCGGCCATTCCTGTGCTTGGGCAATATCGGATGAAGGGACAAAAAGGCGACCACCTAAGCGACCGTGGCCCACTTCGGAACCACGGTCGTTGGGGCAGCGCCAGACATGTCGAGGATCCGGAACGCGGGGCGGCGATCGCCTGCGATGGCGAACAGGAGAAGGCGGAGATCGACCTGGCCGCCATCAATGGGAAGAACGTGCGGCAACTTACGGTCTGTGCCTGGATCAAAAGTGAGCGTTTTCCCCGAGAAGCGTATCGATTCGACGGACCGCCTGAAGGTTGGGTGTTCAGTCGTCTCGGAACCTCCCCGCAATATGCGCCGACATGTTACCAGTTCCGTCTTGGGGTTGGCGTCGACGGTCGTGTTCGGGCCTTTGGCGGCTGGTCATGGGTACACTGGAAGGGATATGGAATAGATGCGTCCGGCAGCGTTGGACTCGGCAGCTGGCACCATCTGGCCATGACGTATCGGGTCGGTGGCGAGATGAGGGCCTATCTTGACGGCAAATGCATCGGGAAGCGACCGGCGGCGTTTGCGCTCTGGTTCAGCGAGTCGCCGCTGGTCGTGGGCGGGGCGGATTGGAAGGGACGAATCGATGACGTCAGGATCTACCTTGCCGAGCTTTCGCCGCAGCAACTGGTCAGCGTCATGCAGGGAGATGGTCCGCCGACGCGCGCTCCGGTGGCGGCAGACCAGTCGCCGGATGTCTATGCCGCGGAGTTCCACCTGACGCGCTTTGACCTGCCCGGCGGCCGGGGCGCTTTCCGTCAGCCTGCGATACGTCGCGAGGGTCCGGACGCCGCCGACTGGCCCCGGATTTGGCTGCAGGATGGACGGGAACTCTTCGTCCATGACGCCCGCAGCGATCTGGATCTGCCGCGCGTCTTCAACAAGCACTATTTCCGCTACGCCGGCAAAGACAGTACGGACTGCATTCTTGAGCCTTATGGTCAATGGTTGCGGGCCCAGCCTTGGATTTGGAACCAGCACAATCTGTTCACGACGGAACCGACAATCCGCCTGCAGCACGGGCACGAGTGCGAGCTTTGGGCCTTTCCGCTCCGGATCGTCGGCGAGGGCGAGAAGGACATCCGGCGCGTCGAACTGTCGTTGGGCGGGAAGACGGTGTATGACCGTTCGTTCCAGGAGCCGCTCCGCAGCCTGCTCCTGCAATTGCCGTCAAACGC
>CAZBDL010000403.1:3076-3706 GCA_964490525.1 uncultured Victivallales bacterium
TCGATGTCGGCCTGATGCCATACGAGCCGGGAAAGCCGCGGTATGTCGCGCGCACGGTGGACATGCCGATTCCAGGCGATGGGGTGAAGCTGCGCATCGTGACGCCGGATCGACCGGACGTGTTTCCGAATCCAAAGGAGTGGGCGGCGGACCTCGCGGAAATGGCCAAGGAGACGGTTTCCTCTCCGGCCCCGGTTCCGGCCGCGTTTGAACGGACATCCCTCGTCAGTCACCTCGGCCGCGACGTACCTCGCTCGCCTGTCACGGTGCAGGCGGTCTACATGCGCCACGGCATGAGCCATGGCTTCGGTAGTGGCAGTCATGGGGACTTCAAGGGAGACGCCGAGGAGTATGCCGATCATGTGGCGAACTGTGGCTTCGATCGGATCTTCGAAGCCGTCGATCGCGGCGTTCTCGAACGCAATCAGGGCGAGTGGTATAACCGTTTCCTGACCCGCCTTGAAGCCCACGGCATCCGGGCCGGGTTTAACCCGGCGGAGCTTGGAGATTCAAGTTGGCCCGTGTTCTCCTACAACCTGCCCGAGTGGCATGAGGCCGGCTACCGCGATCTCCAGCTTCTGGTTCAACGCTTTGCCGGATACCGCAATCTCGACGGCCTGGTCATCGGCG
>CAZBDL010000404.1:0-3703 GCA_964490525.1 uncultured Victivallales bacterium
CCGCGCCGGGGCGGTGTTCAGGGCGAGGAGAGGGGTGCCGGCGACGTCGACCGCGGTGTCGAAGGTCACGGTCACCGGCACGGTCCCGCCCGACACCGTGCCGCTGGCGGTGGTGTCGACGGCGGTCACCGCGGGCATCGGCTCGCTGGTGGCGATGTGGACGATGCCGGAGGCGGGCCCGTCGCCGGAGGCGTTGGTCGCAACCACCTTGCAGTAGTAGTCGGTGCTGGCGGCGAGTCCGGCGACAACGTCGCTGGTGCCGGAGATCCCGGTCTTCGGGCCGTAGCCGGCGACGAAGGAGCCGTCGCAGGCCGGCGTGGTCGAGACGTAGAGTTTGTAGCTGGCGGCCCCGGTCGCGGCGGACCAGCTGGCGGTGAAGGAGGTGTCGAAGACGCTGGTGGCGGTGAGCCCGGCCGGGGCCGCGCAGGTGGTCAGGACGTTGGCCGGGTCCGAGAAGCCGTCCCCCTCGGTGTTGGTGGCGAAGGCCCGGAAATGGACGGTCGAGCCGGAGGGCAGGCCGGAGACCGCGACGGCGAAAGTCCCCGGCGAGGACCAGGTCCCGGTCTCGGAGACCTTGGTGCCCTCGGCGGGGGGGGTGAAGCCGCTGGCGGTGCTCCAGTAGACGCCGCGCTCGGTCACGTCGCTGTTGCCGACGGCGGTGATCTCTCCCCCGAGGGTGGCGGAATTGTTAGTCACGGCGGCGTGGCTGGGGTTGGCGACGGTCGGGATGCCGCTGGCGGTCTGGTAGGCGCCGACGTCCCAGGCCCCGGCGGGGCGGACCCGGCCGCCGATGTCCGTGGTGAAGTAGCCGGAGAGGTCGATGCCCTTGCCGACCGCCCCGTTCTCGGTCTCGTCCAGATCCTGCAGACGCAGGTCCTCGGCGCCGGAGGTGAGGTTCCGGAACACCACCACGGTCGGACCGCCGCCGGCGGCGCTGTCGGTCCAGGTGTAGTTGGCGAACTCGCCGGTGGCGTCAGCGGTCAGGTTGTTGTCGTAGGTGGTCGCGCCGATGTGGTAGTCGTTGCCGGTGTCGGCGACGATGTCGTCACGCTTGACGTTGACGACGAGGTTGTTGCAGATCAGGCCGCAGCCGGCTCGGGTCCCGGTGAAGAGTCCGGAGCGGTAGCTGTTGTCGCTGGTGTTGCAGTTGTAGAGGGTGTTGTTGAAGATTTTGGCGTAGCGGGCGTTGTTGTTGATCCCATACTCGTAGCTGTCGTAGAAGACGTTGTTGTGGACCAAGGGGCCATCGAGGGCGGAGCCGATCATGATGCCCGACCGGCCGCCACGGACCAGGTTGTTGCGGAAGATCATGCCCGGGTAGCCGTAGGCGGCGTTGACCAGCCGGACGACGTCCGAGCCGGTGACGGTGGAGCGGATCTGGAGGCCATCGATGATGATGCCGGGCTTGGCGATGTCGAGGGCGGTGCCGGCGACCTCGATCCGGTACTTGGTGTCGTCCCAGGCGCCCTGGTGGCGTCCGGAGGCGACGTCGGGATTGCCGGTGATGACCAGGTAGTAGTCCTCGCTGGTCATCCACTTGCGATTGTCGCCGGCGGCGATGCTGGCGGCGGTGGTGTCGGCGGCGGTGCCGCAGCACTTGACCACCAGGATGGCCTCGTCCTTGACCAGGTCGGTGCGTTCGACGGTGAGGCACTCCATCAGCGAGGCGTAGGCCCGGTCCGTGCCGGAGGTGTTGTTGGTGGTGCCGTCGCCGCCGGCGGTCGAGCCGGTGTTGACGTAGCGGGTGAGGATGGTGGGCGAGGTGATCTCGACCGTGACCGTGTCGGCCCCAGTTTCGGCGTTGTCCGCCACGCAGTCAGCCTGGAAGACGTAGGTGCCGGTTTGGGTGAACTTGACCTCGGTGGTGGTGCTGGCGGGGGAGACGATGGTGCAGGACGGGCCGGAGACCTTGCTCCAGGCGCAGGCGGCGATGGCGCGGGCGGCCTCGCAGGAGAGGACCTCCAGTTCGATGGTCTTCTTGTTGTCGTAGCCGAGGGGCTTGGCGATCTCGTCCACGCCGGTGCCGACGGAGACCAGGAAATCGTCCATTGCCCTCGAGCCGCCGGTCTTGTGGAGCTTGGCCCAGGCGCCAGAGCGGCGGATCGGCACTTGCGGGATGGTCACCAGACCCCACTGGTCGGCGTAGGTCGTACCCGAGGCCTCGATGGTGCCGGCGAGGTTCGTGACCTGCCAGGTGAATTCGTCGCCCGGTGCCACGCTGAGGGCCTGCAGGTTGCGCGGGGTGATGTCGACCGCGTAGTCGCCGAAGTCGTCGCCGCCGGGCAGATCCTGGAGATAGCCGAAGACCGGGATTTCCCAGTCGGTGGCGGTGTCGACGATCTGGCGGCCGCCGGTGACGGCGGACTCGGCGTTGTCCTTGTTGCCCCAGACGATGTCCATGCAGTAGTTGTAGCCGTTCATCTTGGTGGGGTCGGTGCTGTATTTGTCATACGTCCAGTTGTCGCGGCGGGGAACTTTGGAGAAGCCGGGGCGGCTCTCGTCCCAGCGCATGTTGTCGACCAGACGGTGGAAGTTCAGGTCGGAGATGTGGTTGTGCGAGGCGGTGTAGTTGCAAGAGTAGGAGAAGCACTGGCGGGAGTCGCGCAGGTACTGCTCGAGATGGTAGCCGTTGGTGCAGTAGGGCACGACCGGATCCACGCCGCCATGGCCGGCGGCGAGCAGGCCGAAGCTCTTGCCGGTGTTGGCCCGCATGTTGGCGACCACGTCGCGGACGTCGAAGACGTCGAGCCCCGCCACCCCGTTGTCCTTGGTCGACCAGTTCAAGCGGGCGGAGAAGGTGGCGTCGTAGTCGTGGGCGATGAAATGGGCGGGATTGCCGGTGAAGTCGCCATTGACGTAGGGGCTGCCGAAGTTGGCCCAGCTGTAGCCCGGGCCCCAGCCGATCTCCCCGACCTCGCTGCCGTTGGCCCAGCCCGGGACATGGAACTGGCTGGCGCCGTGCGAGGCGCGGACCCCGGTGACGAAGTCCGGGTAGGTCGCGAGCAGGGCGTAGCAGCCGGTGCCACCCATCGAGTAGCCGGCGACATTGAAGCGGTTGCCCATGCCGTATTTGCGGAAGGCGATCTGCACGCCCTCGATCATCCGATGCTGCATGTAGTTGTAGACCGTGCCGCCGGTGGCGTCGCCGGTCAGGGGCTGGGACAGGCCGTCCGGGTTGCCCGTCGTGTCCGGGTCCTTCAGGCCCTGGAACGTGGGGAGGTTGTGGAAGCCGGTGTACCAGGTCGGGCGCCCCTGCTCCGAGACGTCGCCGAAGCCGTAGGCCGAATAGCCATTGCCCGGATCCATGGTGCCGTGGCCGTCCAGGTACATCTCCGGCGGTGTGCCGCCGGCGCTGAAGTAGTTCTTGGTCAGGGTCATGGTGAAGCAGTAGCCGAGGTAGCAGTCCTCGTACTGCTCGTAGTCGGTCCAGAAGAGGTAGCAGTCGCGGTCGCCGTAGGTGGCGTCGTGCTTGGTGTAGTAGTAGACGGGCTCGATCTCGTCCTTGACCTCGTTGACCGGGCTGGCCAGCGAATTCTGCCCGGCGGTGATGGCGGTCTCCTCCGCGCCGCCGGAGCTGACCGTGGTGACCGCATAGTAGTGGTCGGCGGCGGCGCTCTCCTTGGTGGTCCAGACGAACAGCCCCTGGTCCAGGGTCAGCATGTTCGGAAAGGCGAGGTGGGTGATGCCGCCGGTGGTGGTGGTG
>CAZBDL010000405.1:0-3698 GCA_964490525.1 uncultured Victivallales bacterium
GGGAGGGCGGCGGCAAAGTGGTGGAGGATCTGCAGCCCCTTGGGGATGCGGGTCGGGTTGGCGTCGAAATGCCCCTGCATGCCGATGCCGTCGGGGGGCGCGCCCTGGTCGAGGAGGAAGGGGATGGTCTCCCCATCGTGGCGGGTGGCGGCGAGGTCGCGCCCGCCCGCCGAGAGGATGCCATAGTCATTGATGTAGAGGGCGGCCGCGGGATGGTGACGGCGGGCCGCGCGGAACCAGTCGGCCATGATGGCGCGGCCGTAGAGGTCCATCAGCTCGTGATTGTCGTAGGGCTCGTTGACGACGTCCCACTCGTCGAGGAGATGGGCCGTGGCCGGGACGATGTCGGCGAGGTGGTCGAGGACGAGTTGCGGCACGGCCGGGTCGCGGGCGGCGATCGGGGGCTGGAGGCGCTTCGGGAGGTTGCGGGAGTGGGGCCAGACAAGGACATGGCCGCGCAAGTACAGGCCCTGCTCCTTGAGCCAGGTGAAGGCGGCGAGGGTCTGGGCACGGGCGAAGTGGTTGCCCCACTCGCCTTCCCAAGGCGGCCATTTGAGGTCGTTCTCAGGACCGGTAGCGTTGAACAGTTCCAGGACCTTCTCGCGGTAGATGCGTGAATCCGCGGAATCCTGGTCCATGATCCGTGCGGCGGTCACCACCGAGCCGAATTTGTAGGCGTGACGCCGCATGCGCACGCGCACGTCGGCGCCTGGCACGGGCTGGCCGGCGGCATTGCGGACGGTCACCGTGAAATCGCCCTTGCGGTGCCGCTCGATGCGCGCTGCCGCCTCGATCCGCCACGGGGCGTCGGGATCCCGGCCATCGTAGTCGAAGCGGGTGCGGGGCAAGTCGGCCAGGGGGAGCCGCGTGCCATAGTGCAGGATCTCGATGTCCGCCACGTCGAGGACCTGTGGCCGGTGGCCGCCGCCGAAGCCGAAGTGGAAGGACAGCTCTCCCTTGGGATAGGCCTCGAGGAGCGCGAACGGCAGGAAGAATTCCTGCCAGGCGGAGCCGGCGCGGACTTCCACGGACAGCGACTTGCGATAGTGGGGCCCGGGCCCTTGCGCGTAGACCTGGCAGGAGGCGGTGCCGGTCTCGTCGGTCGTCTCCACCGCCCGCATGCGGAAGCGCACCAGGACGGCGTCGCCGGCCTGCACGGCCTCGCGGGCATGGGCGTACATGGCGGAGGTCCAGAATTTCCCTTCGGGGTGGTGCACCGTGATCCGGGTGGCCTGCGGGAACGGCTCGCCCGCGACCGCGACGAACGCCCGCTCCGCGACCGGCTGGCCGTCGCTGCCGCCGCCATAGAAGGCGTCATTTTTGGCGAAGTCCGCAGCTTCGGCCAAGGGCGTGCCGCCCTCCGGCACGGTCCCGGCCGCCAAGGCGGATGCCGACATTGCCAGCATCATGCATCCCCGGCGGATGGATGTCGGAAGGGGCGCATGGCGTGTCCGGTTCAATCGGTGGTCCCTTCGCCGGGGATGGCGGTGGCGAGGATATGCCACTTGGGGCGCCGCCAGGAGGCGCGGAAGGCGTTGGCGTCGCCGGCTTGGGCACGGTGTTCGGCCAGGTTGCCGTCGAGGAAGGCGATCAGCTCCAGTTGCCGCTCGAAGAGCCCGAACTCGCGGTCGAAGGTGCGCACCATGTCGTTGGCCGGGACGACTTGCCGTCCGAGGATCTCCGAGACTGGGAACTGGAGGCCGCGGCCGCGGGTGGCGCCGCCCGGCTCGTAGGCCTTGCAGACCAGCTCGGTGCAGACAATGGCGGCATCGGTGCGGAAGTCGAAGTCGAAGTCGTAGGGGCGCCCATGCATGGCGAAGGCGCGGAGGATGGCCTGGGCGCGGGCGGGATTGGTGACGCGGGGCCGGAGCACGGCCAGGCTGTCGCAGGCGGCGGAGTGCTCGAGGGACGTGAACACCACCCCCTCGCTCATTGCCTCGATGACGCGGATCGGGCCGTCGGCATCCGCCAGCATGCTGCGTCGGTACGCCTCGCCATGCTGGGCCATGAGCAGGGCCTCGAAGTCGCCGTTCGAGACGCCCTGGCTGCGCACCCAGGCCTGGGTCAGCGGATCGCCAAACCAGGCGCGCCGCTCCTCGGGCGTGCCGATGTACAGGGCGGCATGCGGCCAGTAGCCGGGCAGGCCGATGTTCGAGAGATACCATTCACGGCGTTCGAGCAGGATGTCGCCCGGGCGCAGGCGCGGATGCAGCTCCGCCAGCTGGCCGGGCGTCACCAGCGATGGCCGCCGGGGCCCGACCCGGGTATCGCCCATCCACTCGCTGATCCCCGCCTGGACCGGGAAGAAGGCCTCGCCGACTTCCCGCCGCACGGCGGTCGCGGCGTTGGCGGCGGTCAAGGCCAGGCCGGGGCCCCGCCCCATCCGCCAGATGAACTTGATGTCGGTCTCCATCTCGTTGTCCGGCTGTACAAACCCCTGTTGCCGGTAGAGCAGGGTCTGCGCCTGCAGGACGGCGAACTCCGTGGCCGCGGCCGGACTGAGGAAGCGGTGCTTGAAGTCGGCATAGGTGTCGGCGGGCAGGCCTAGCTCCGGCATCGCCTCGTTGAGGATGGCGTCGAAGTCGGGATTGACCGGATCGAGGGCCAGGAATTCCAGGGCGTGCCGGTATTCCAGGAGGAAGGCGGCCGCATGGCAGCGGAAGGCGAGAAATTGATTTGCCCGGGGCTTGATTGCCGCATAGCCGGCATACCCCTGGCGCAGCGAGTCGAGGGCATAGTAGCGGTCGAGGAGCGCCTGCCAGGCGGCCCGTACCGTGTCCTTCTCCCCGACGGTCAAGACGCGCGGGCCCCGCTGCTGGCGCCGGAACAGCGTCTCATGGTCCCGCAGGTGCTGCTGGAACGCCTCCAATTGGATCCGCTGCCGGGCGATGAAGGCCATGTCCTGCCGCGCTTGGGCGGCGAACTCCCGGGGCGTCAGTTCGCCCGCATCCGCCGCTCGTGTCGCCATGCCGCCGCCAAGGGCAAGCAGTGCCGCCGCCAATGCCGCCATCCGCCTCATGACCGGCCCCCGTTGGTTGACAGTTGCCGTACGATATGTCCGATCCGGCGGAATTGCCAGCGGCAACGGGGGTTGCGGCCTGCGGCGCGGTCAGCTTCGGCCCCAGGCCTTGCGCCGAGGGCTGCCGCCCCGGCTGCCGCTCCCGCCCGCGGAGCTGCGGGGACGTCCGCCAGGGCCACCCCGTCCGCCCCCCGCGGTGGTGGTCCGGGCGCTGGCTTGGTCGCCATGTCCGCCCCGCCCCCCGCCTTGCTGGCTGTTCCGGCGTCCGCCTCCCTGCTGCTGGCGCTTCGGAGCCGGCTTCGCCGCCGCCCCGGTCGCCAGGCGCGCCGTCTCGGAATGACGGGAATGGTTGGTGTCGACCGGCACCGTCTTGCGGATCAGCCGCTCGATCGCGCGCAGGTAGTCTCGCTCGTCGGCGGCACAGAACGAGACGGCATCCCCCGAGGCCCCCGCCCGGGCGGTGCGCCCGATGCGGTGGACATAGGTCTCCGGCTCGTTCGGCAGGTCGTAGTTGATGATGTGGCTGATGTCGTCGACGTCCAGACCGCGCGCCGCAATGTCCGTCGCCACCATCACCCGGATGCGGCCGCTGCGGAACCCCGCCAAGGCATGGGTGCGCGCCCCCTGGCTCTTGTTGCCGTGGAGCGCGACGGCCGGGATGCCGACGTCCGCCAGCTTG
>CAZBDL010000406.1:0-3689 GCA_964490525.1 uncultured Victivallales bacterium
AGCACGAGCGAAGCCTTGTGCAGCGTAGGAGCCCGCTCCCGCGGGCGAACCTCTGTCTCCCGACGAACCAAGCCGATCACGAGCACGAGGACGAGGATGAGGATGAGGATGAGGACGAGATGGGGACGAGATGGGGAATTTTAGTCCTGAAGGGACGGCATACCTTAGCCCAGGGCGTGAGCCCTGGGGACATGCCCCACCCCCCAATGCCCAGAGCCCTGAAGGGGCGAAAGACCGGGTGTCCGAGGCCGTGTGCGATAATAACGAGAGATCTGTTGCCCCGCAAAGAGTTGCAGTCTTAAAAGTAAGAAAGCATAGTGGTGCACCGATCCGTGGAGGCATGCGGGAGCATGCGGGCAGGGAGGCGATTCGTGGTGTTCCGCCCTATGCCGGGAGGCCGTAACGGGCGAGGGTGGCGCGATCCTGGGCGGCCTTGGCGGGGGTGGTGCCGGAAATATGGACGATGCCCTGGGCGGAGCCGAGCTGTCCGGCGAGGATTCCAAGGCCGTCGACGCCTCCCCAGGTCTGGACGAGCTTGCCGGCGTCGCGGATTTGGCGGTAGACGGCGGGCCACTCGGTGAACGGGGGGGCGCCGTCGCCGGGCACCCACTGTACGCCGCGCAGTTCCGGGATGGTGAGCAGGGACGGCAGGTGGGGCAGTTCGCCCTTGCCGTCGAGATGGTAGAAGGCATGCTTCAGGCGGGCGCAGGAGGCGGCCAGCTCGGGCTTGACGAACTCGTCGAACATGTCCGGCCCGATCATGTAGCAGAAGTCGCACTGCAGCATGTAGTAGGGCTCGGCGGAGTAGATCGGCGTCCAGGCGGTGTACCCGGGATTGACCGGGCGCAGGACGGCGTTGAGGGCGTCGAAGCATTGCCACCAGGCCTCGTGGATCTCCCAGGTGCAGCGCTTGACCTCGTCGGGGGCGTCGTAGAGATCCATCAGCAGGGCCTCGCCGGGGCGGAAGCTGGCGAGGACGTCGAGCGTGCCGCCGAGGTCGGTCATGCCGACCTGGACGAGGCCTTGCCAGCGCTCCATGGCGGCCTGGCAGAGGTCGCGGATGCGCCGGAACCAGGGATTCTCCGGGTCGAAGCGGAAATGCAGTTCATGCAGTTCGCGAACCTCGCGCGGGTGGAACCAGGTGGTGTTGGCCGCGATGTCGGTGCCCAGGTTGCAGCCGAGGAATGCCGCCACGACGCCGGGGCCGAAGTTGGGCCAGATGCCGGGGAAGGCGTCGCCGAGGTATTCGATGCGGGAGAGGTCGTAGTCCCAGCGGTCGACAATGGCCTCGGCGGAGACGGAGAGGTCGTAGAAGGCGGCGAAATGATGATTGGGCAACGATGGCTCGGGGCGATCCGGGGCATGGGCACCGTGGACCGGCAGTTGGATCAGCGGACGGTCGAGCTCGCCGCTCCACCAGAGATCGGCGTGGTGGCGGATCTGCGACCAGCGTTCGGGGGTGAAGTGGATGCCCATGGTGGTGCTCCGGGTGGGGGTGGCAATGAATGGTCGACGCTCAATGGTCATGGGGGGAGGTCGGCGAGGAGGCGGATGGCGAGTTGGGCCTGAAGGGCGGCGGCGGCCATGACCCGCGCGGAGACGGTGCCGGCCTCGGGGGTCATCTCGCTCTGGCCGTCGCCGATGACATAGAGCTTGTCGCCTTGGCGGTGGACGGCCATGGCCTCGGCCGGGCCGATCCCGGCCAGTCCGGAGACGCAGATCAGGGGCGCGCGTGGCCGCCCCTGACGGCAGAACGCGGCGAGCATGGCCTTGGCCTCGGCGCGGTCGAGGCATTCGCAGAGGACGTCGGCGTCATTCGGGACAAGATGCGGGCATGACGCCGGGGTCAGGGCCTCGGCGTGAAGGGACAGGGCGACCGTCGGGTTGATCCGGCGCAGGCTGTCGGCCAGGGCCGTCACCTTGGGCTGTCCGACCTGGTCGCGGAAATAGAACTGGCGGTTGAGATTGGAGGGGGCGACCGTGTCGAAGTCGACGATGGTGAGCCGTCCGATGCCGCCGCGCACCAGCAGGGCGGCGACGTTCGAGCCGAGGCCGCCCGCCCCGGCGACGAAGGCATGGCGCCGAGCCAGGGTTTCCGTCAGCCCCGGGGGATTGGCCGCGAACCATTCAGGGCTGTCCGGGGCGGGTGGCATTGGCGGCTTCCTGGGGAAAGAAAAGGGGACCGGCGAACCGGTCCCCGGGTGTGCCTTGGTGGCGGGCTAGTTCATCTTGGCGGGGATGGTCTCGCCGCGGCGGTTCTTGGCCCAGGCGTTTTCGCTGGATCCCTGCTCGGCGGGGCGCTCCTCGCCGAAGCTGATGGTCTGCATGCGGGCGGCGTCGACGCCGAGGGTGACGAGGTAGTCACGGATGGCCATGGCGCGTCGCTCGCCGAGGGAGCGGTTGTACTCGACGCTGCCGCGCTCATCGCAATGGCCCTCGACGATCAGTCCGATGTCCTTGTTCTGCATCATGTAGTTGGCGACCTGCTCAAGCTTGACCTGCTCGCTGGAGCCGATGCGGAACTGGTCATAGGCAAAGTACACGGGGGGAAAGGTGATGCCGGGGATGGGCGTCCATTCGCCACCGGCGACCGGCGGCATGCCCTCGGTCCAATCACCCGGCTCGCCAGCATCCGCACCGGGGATGAACTCCATGTCGCCGGGGGCCTCGTCGCCGCCGAACATCCAGTCCCACATGTCGGACATGGTCTGGCAGCCGGTGCCCAGCACCAAGACGCCCGTCAGCAGGCCGCACACTGCCCATCGACTCAGCTTCATGATCTCGCCCCTTCTGTTTGGTTGGCCATGATGGTTGCAACTCGGCGAATTACCGATATTGTTCCCGGCGCAACAGTATCACGGAATCCCGTCCGGGCAAAGGGGGCGGCGGGAATTTTTTTTGGAGCACGTGCCGCCATGGCCAAGAAGAACTGGGACCGGCTGGGATTCGAGTATCGCCCTGCGAATGCCAACATTCGCCATAGCTGGCGGGACGGGGCCTGGGGCGAGGGTCGGCTCTGCACGGACACGGTGTTGACGCTGGACATCGCGGCGACCTGCCTGCACTACGGGCAGGCGTGCTTCGAGGGGCTGAAGGCGTTTGCGACGCAGGACGGCCGGGTGCGGCTGTTCCGTCCGGACAAGAATGCCCGGCGGCTGGCGGATTCGGCGCGGTCGCTGCTGGCGCCGGAGGTTCCCGAAGCGATGTTCATCGCCGCCGTCGAGCGGGTGGTGCGCGAGAATCTCGACCATGTTCCCCCGCACGGCATGGGGGGGGCGCTCTATGTCCGGCCGCTGCTCATCGGCAGCGGGGCGACGATCGGCGTCAAGGCCAGCCATGAGTACGAGTTCATCGTCATGGCCATGCCGGTCGGGGCCTACTACCAGGACGGGCTGACGCCGGTGGACGCGCTGGTGATCGACGACTTCGACCGGGCGGCGCCGCTGGGCATGGGGTGCCACAAAGTGGCGGGGAACTATGCGGCGAGCCTGCGTCCGGCGCACCTGGCCCGCGAGCGCGGCTTTGCCATCAGCCTTTATCTCGACTCGAAGACGCACACGCTGGTCGACGAGTTCGGCACCAGCAACTTCATTGCCATTACCCACGACGGTCGCTACGTCACCTCCGATTCCCATTCCATCCTGCCGAGCATCACCAACATGAGTGTGCGCCAGCTGGCGCGGGACCTG
>CAZBDL010000407.1:0-3682 GCA_964490525.1 uncultured Victivallales bacterium
AATCCCGGTCGTAACCATCGTCCTCGGCATCCTCTTCGCCTTCGGCCTGGCAGGCGGCTTCGCCAATCCGGGCATGGGCCTGTACGGCGTCGGGTTCGCGGCGGTCGGCATGCTGGCGACGCTGGGCATCACGCTGGCGACAGATGCCTACGGGCCGATCGCCGACAACGCCGGCGGCAACGCCGAGATGGCTGGCCTGCCGCCGCAGGTCCGCGAGCGCACCGATGCGCTCGACGCGCTGGGCAACACGACCGCCGCGACTGGCAAGGGCTTCGCCATCGGCTCGGCGGCGCTGACCGCGCTGGCGCTGCTCGCCGCCTACCTCGAGGAGGTCAAGATCTGGATCTACAAGCTCTCGAAGTTGGCGGCCGACGGCACCTTCATGGGGTTCACACCGGAACGCGCCAAAAACGCCTTCGTGCATGACTTCATCCAGGCCTACGACCTGCACATCATGAACCCGTTGCTGCTCTGCGGCATGCTGATCGGCGCGATGATGTCCTTCGTCTTCTGCGCCATGACCATGAAGGCGGTCGGGCGCGCCGCCGGCGCGATGGTCGAGGAGGTCCGCCGCCAGTTCCGCGAGAAGGCGGGCATCATGGCCGGTACCGACAAGCCGGACTACGCCAAGTGCGTGGAGATCTCCACCGCCGGCGCCCAGCGTGAGATGCTCGTTCCCTCGCTGCTGGCGATCGTCGTCCCGGTCGTCACCGGGCTCATCCTCGGCGTCCCCGGCGTCATGGGCCTGCTCACCGGCGGCCTGGTCTCCGGCTTCGTCCTCGCCAACATGCTGAACAATGCCGGCGGGGCCTGGGACAACGCCAAGAAGTTCATCGAGAAGGGCAACTTCGGCGGCAAGAAACTGCCGGACGGGACGAAGAACCCGGTCCACGGCGCGGCCGTCATCGGCGACACCGTCGGCGACCCGTACAAGGACACCTCCGGTCCCTCGCTGAACATCCTGATCAAGCTGATGACCATGGTCAGCGTTGTCTTCTGCCCGGTGGTCATCAAGTTCTCGCCCGCCATCCAGCAATGGCTCGGGTTGATCAGCAAATAGGCCGTCAAGGACCGACATGGCGGCGGCCCGGCTTCCGGCGCCGCCGCTTTTTTTTAATCCTCATCCAAGATCATTGACCATGATGCTGCCCGTCATTGCGGTTGTCGTCGGCCTGGCCTTGCTGGTCTGGAGCGCCGACCGCTTTGTCGCGGGCGCGGCGGCGACCGCCCGCCATCTCGGCATGCCGTCGCTGCTCATCGGCATGGTGGTCATCGGCTTCGGCACCTCGGTGCCGGAGATGATCGTCTCGGCCATCGCCTCGTTCCAGGGCAACCCCGGGCTGGCCCTCGGCAACGCCTACGGATCGAACATCACGAACATCGCCCTGATTCTCGGCCTGAGCGCCCTGATCCGGCCCATCGCCGTGCATTCGCAGGTGCTCCGCAAGGAGCTGCCAATCCTGACGGCGGTGACGGCGCTGGCCGCGCTGCAGCTTTGGGATGGAACCCTTTCGCGCCTCGACGCGGGCATCCTCCTGGCGGTCTTTGCGGCCTTGATGGCCTGGGCGATCACCCAGGGGTTGCGCCAGGGGGCCGATCCACTGGGGGGCGAGACCGAGGACCGGCTGGGCGACCCGCCGATGCCGCGGGGACGGGCCCTGGCCTGGCTGATCCTCGGCCTGGTCCTGCTGATCGTCGCTTCGCGCGTGCTGGTCTGGGGGGCTGTCGCCATCGCCCACCGGCTTGGCGTCGACGACCTGATCATCGGGCTGACCGTCGTCGCCCTCGGCACCTCCCTGCCCGAACTGGCCTCGTCGATCGCCGCCATCCGCAAGCACGAGCATGAGCTGGCCCTCGGCAACATCCTCGGGTCGAACCTCTTCAACACCCTGGCCGTGGTCGGCATCGCCGGCGCCATCCATCCGCTCGACATCGACCCGCAGTTGCTGTCGCGCGACATCTCGACCATGGCCTTCCTGACCCTCTCCCTGTTCGCCATCGGCTACGGACGCCACGGGCGCGGGCGGGTCAATCGCTTCGAGGGGGCCTTCCTGCTGGCCTGCTACGTGGCCTACATGCTGTATCTGGCGCGGGGCCTGGCGGCAGCGGCGCCATGAGCGGGGACGCCCACCCTCGGCCGACGCCGGAGCAGGAACGCCTGCTGTCGGCGATGGACGACTTCCGGGTTCCCCCCATGGATCGCCTGGCGGCGGCCGGCCGCCTCGTCGCGACCCTGCCCCGGAATCCCTTCGCACCGGATCTGGACGCCGTCTGCGAGATCGACCTGCACTGCCATTCGTTCCATTCCGACGGCTACTGCTCGCCGACCATGAAGGTCTGCGAGGCGTTCCGGCGCGGCATGAAGGCCCTGGCCATTGCCGACCACGACCTCTTTGACGGACAGCGCGAAGCCATCCAGGCGGGCGAACTCCTGGGGGTGGTCGTCGTCCCGGCCGCCGAGTTCTACACCGACCGGGCGGGGGTCGAGATCATCGCCCACTTCCCGGACACCGCCGCCTTCCTGGACCTGCTCAACGCCGACGCCTTCGCCCCGGTTGTCGAGCCGATCCGCCGCGCCAAGGCCCGACAGCTCGCCGCCATGGTCGCACGCATTCCGGCCTGCTTCGCCGCCCTCGGCTTCGATGCCCGCATCAACCCCGAGGACATCGACCGCTTCGTCCGCAACGGCATCTCGACCAAGGGCGACATCAGCGTCGTCATGTGGCAGAAGTATGGCCCCCGGCTCGCCGCCGCCGGCCTCGCCGCCGACGTCAAGGACTTCCAGGCCCGCTACACGACGCAAGACCACCAGCTCAACGTGCCCCTCGACCTGGACATGGACCTTTCCCCGGCAGCCTTTGTCCGCCGCATCCGCGCCTGGGGCGGGCTTCCCGGACTACCTCATCCCACCGAACTGCGCAAGAAGGAAGGTCTCGGCAACGACGCCCTGCGGACCCTGATCGCGGACCTGGCCGGCCATGGCCTGCAGACCATCGAGGTCGACGGCTGGCGCAACGGTCCCTGCCCGGAAACCGGCCTGCCCCAGACCGAGGTCTTCGAGGCCATGCGCCGGGAATGGAACCTCGCCCATCCAGACCGCCTGCCGCTGCTCTTCACCAATGGCTCCGACGACCACAACCAGCCCGGCGAAGGACTTGAGCTGGGGTGTGGCCGCAACCGCAACCTGCGCCCAGAGTTCGGGCAGCTGGAGAATGTCGCCCGGCTCCGGGAGCGCCAGCGTGCTCTTGCCCGAAACACCGCAACCGCCGGACGGTGATGCGCGGAGCCAGCGCATTGGCCGAAAAGAAGACGGCCCCGCCGGTGGGGCGGGGCCGTGGAGCCGGAATGGCGTGCCGGATCAGAGGCCAAGGGCCTTCTTGACGGCGGGCAGGGTGCCGGCCGAGCCGAGCTTGACGTTCTTGTCGGCGATGAACTTCGCATACTCCTTCATGAAGACCTTGCCCGGGGGGCGCAGGTCGAAGTTCGCAGGATCGTCGCGGAAGCTCTCGCGGTGGACGCGGCACCAGACCAGGCGGCCGTCCGTGTCGATGTTGATCTTGGTAACGCCCAGCTCGGCGGCGCGCTTGAACTGGTCGGCATCGACACCCTTGGCACCCTTCAGCGAGCCGCCGGCGGCGTTGATGCGGGCGACCTCCTCCTGCGGGACGGAGCTGGAGCCGTG
>CAZBDL010000408.1:0-3672 GCA_964490525.1 uncultured Victivallales bacterium
CCCGCCGAGAGGATCGTCGACCGCGCGACCCGCTATCTCCAGCTCCTCACGGAGAACGACGCCGCCGATGTCCTCGAGATCTACCTCACCAGCCTGGCCACCGTCTACGATCCCCACTCCGCCTACATGTCCCCGGCGAGCGTCGAGGACTTCAACATCCAGATGAGCCTCTCGCTGGCCGGCATCGGGGCCGTCCTCAAGAGCGAGGACGGCTATACGCAGATCGTGCGCATCATCGATGGCGGCCCGGCCGCCAAGGACGGCCGCCTGCAGCCGGAGGACCGCATCGTCGCCGTGGCGCAGGACCAGGAGGAGCCGGTCGACATCGTCGACATGCCCCTCAAGAAGGTCGTGCAGAAGATCCGCGGCCCGGCCGGCAGCCGTGTCCGCCTGAGCGTCCTCGCCGCCAAGGGCGGGGTCGCCGCCCTCCCCGTCACCATCGAACTGGTCCGGGACGAGGTCAAGCTCACCGAGCAGGAAGCCAAGGGAGAGGTGCGCGAACTGCCCCTCCCTGGAGGGCTCATGGCCCGCGTCGGCGTCATCGTCCTGCCCTCCTTCTACGTCGACTTCGCCGCC
The DNA here is from genome assembly GCA_964490525.1 of uncultured Victivallales bacterium. GTDB lineage: Bacteria > Verrucomicrobiota > Lentisphaeria > Victivallales > CAZBDL01 > CAZBDL01. Next base: position 577 of record CAZBDL010000408.1, read on the forward strand.
GCCTACCGGGGAGAGGCCGAGTACAAGAGCTCGACCCGGGACCTGCGTCGCCTGCTGGACGGATTCCGCGAACAGCAGGTCGACGGCGTCATCCTCGACCTGCGCAGCAACGGCGGCGGCGGCCTGCTCGAGGCCATCCAGCTCACCGGCCTGTTCATCCCCCGGGGACCGGTCGTCCAGGTCCGCCATGCCAACGGCCGCATCGAGGTCAAGGAGGACGACGACGCCTCGGTCAGCTATGGCGGCCCGCTGCTGGTCATGACCAACCGGCTCAGCGCCTCGGCGGCGGAGATCTTTGCCGCCGCCATCCAGGACTATGGCCGCGGCATCGTCGTCGGCGACGCCCACACCCACGGCAAGGGCACGGTCCAGTCGGTCCTCGAGCTCGATCCGATCCTGCGCCACTACGGCTTGCGCCGCCAGGCCGGCTCGGCCAAGGTGACCACCGCCATGTTCTACCGGGTCGCCGGCGGCTCGACCCAGCTGCGCGGCGTTGTCCCGGACATCGTCTTCCCGTCCTACACCGACCTCATGGAGATCGGCGAGCAGTACCTGGACCACGCGCTGCCCTGGAACCAGATACCGGCGGCCGCCTATGCCGCCGACGGCGCCCTCGCGCCCCTGCTCGGCGAGCTGCGGGAACGCTCCGCGACGCGCCGCGCCGCCAGCCCGAAGTTCCAGGCACTGGCCGAGCGTCTCGACGTCTACCGCCGCTTCCGCGAACGCAAGACCGTCCCCTTGAACGAGGAGCTGCGCTGGCAGGACTACCTTGCGGAGAAGCGCATGCTCGAGGAGCAGCTGCGCATGATCCGGGTCGACGAGAACGGCGACGACCTTGACGAGGCCGAGAAGAAGCAGGACGACATCCTGCTCGACGAGAGCCTCGCCATCCTGCTCGACCTGCTCCAGGCCCAGCGGACCCCGGCCGATGTGGCCGAAGCCACCGCGCCGCCAGAGGCAACGCCCTGAGCCGCAATCCCCGAGGCAGCCTGCCTGCCGCCGGCACCTCAGCGAGGAAGGATGTTCGCATGATCGGGATACACGGATGGTTCGGATTGGGCCGCAGGCCTGAAGGCGAGGCGAAAGGCGGCGACCCGCCCGCCGCCGGGCATGAGCCGGTGGTGGCGGCGGAGCACGAGGCCCGGCGCGAGCACGACCTGTCGTTGCTGAACGACGAGGACGGCACCCAGGAGGAGCGGCTGCACCAGCTGGCGGCCGAGGAGGCGCGAAGCGCCGCCGAGACCTCGATCAAGAAGCTGCACGTCTTGCGCCTGGGCCGCTGCCCCGAATGCGGCGAGCACCTTCGCCACCACCTCTTCGCCACCGTCTGCGAAGCGTGCGGATGGCACTCCTACGAGGTGCCCAGGAGCGGGGGCGTGACCGTCCACCTGGCCGGCGGCGGCGAAATCACGGGCGACTGCTGCCATGCCGTCAGGAACGGCGACCTGCTGCTGCTCAAGGACGGCATGGTGATCGCCAAGATCGCCCACTCCGGCTATTCCCGGATCGCCTACGCCTGGTCCGAGGGCGACGTCAATCAGTGCCGCCGCCAGATCATCGAGCGGTTGAACCTGTCCTGCGGCTGGTGCGGCGATCCCGCCAATCCAGACGCCGGAGGCTTTCACTTGGTCCATGTCGCCTTTGGCGCCACCCAGGATCGCTATTGCTTCTGCAGCGACGCCTGCTTCGAGGCCTTTCGCAAGATGTATCCGGCGCGGGTCCACCGCAACTGTTACGAGCGCGACTGCGCCGAATGCGACTTGTGCACCAAGCGCTATGCCGACGGCTCCGAAGGCATGCACATGCTGGCCAAGGACTATCTGACCATCCGCAAGAAGGGCAGCCAATAGGCGGCGAAGGCAGGTTCCTTTCCATGGGCGACTTCAGGACCACGACCGGCGAGATCTTGCCGTTGGCCAACCACCAGCGCAAGTCCCGGCTGCGCCTCGGGCTCCTGGTGACGGCAGTCGCCATGACGGCCATCGCCGCCACCGGATTCATCGTCCGACTCGAACGGTACGTGACTGCCCCCGGCTACGTGACCACCGAGGAATACGCGGAGGTCCGTTCGCCGGTGGACGGCAAGGTCGGCGAGATCCTCGCCGAATCGGGGAAGGCGGTTGCCCAGGGCGACATCCTGGTCAAGCTCGACAGCTCCCAGGAGCTGGCGGCGCTGGCGGAAGCGCAGGGCCTGCTCCGCATGGCGGAGGCGGAAGCGGCGCGGCGGCGTGTCGAAATCGTCGGCAAGCGGCGCGAGATCGCCGAGAGCATCGGCGTCCTGGAGCTCCGGCTGAAGAACGCCGAACGCAAGCTGCTCAGGACCCGGGGACTGTTCGACAAGGGCCTGGTGCCGGTCAGCGAGCTCGAGGACCTGGAGTTCGAACGCGACCTGACGACCGCCAGCCTTGAGGAGATGCGGGGGCGCGACCTGGCCCTCTTCGACCGCGAAGTGGAGGTCCTCGAACGGGAGATCGACATCCGCCGCGACGCGGTGCGCACCGCCGAGCTGCGCGTCGCCAACCGCCTCATCCGCGCGCCGATCGGCGGCCAGGTGCTGCGCTATGAGTTCGTCATCGGCGAGACGGTCGGGCCCGACACCGTGCTCTTCGAGATCTTCGGAGGGACCCGGCAGATCGTCAAGCTGAAGGTGGCGGAACGGTTCGCCACCATGATCGCCGCCGGCCAGCGCTACACCGCCGTCCTCGCCCCCTACCGCAGCCCCCGGAAGATCATCTTCACCGGCACCGTCGAGACCCTGCGCAACGTCATCCAGGGCGACGAGCAGCGGACCTACCGGATTGCCTATTGCTCCTTCGATCCCGGTGCCCGCGTCATTCCCCCGGGCACCACCTGCGAGGCGCGCATCTACTACGGCAAGTCCAACCTGTGGAAATTCATCTTCGGCATCGACTGAGCCTCGTCCGCTTCCTGCGTCCGCACCTGGCGACCATGGCCATCGTCGTGGCGGTCACCGTGGCGCTGTCGGTGCTGGCGATGCTGCCCCCGCTGCTCATCCGCGCCGTCATCGACCGCGTCGTCGGCGACGGCCGCGTCGACATCCTGCCCATGCTGGCGGTCGCCATGCTCGCCGTGCCC
>CAZBDL010000409.1:0-3659 GCA_964490525.1 uncultured Victivallales bacterium
GGAGGGGCATGGCCGCCCCGAGGTCGAACCGAAGATGCTCGGGCGAAATCTCGCCATCACCTTCGCTGCGGCGAAGGGACACCGCCACTGAGAACGGCTGGCATCGGCCTTCCCAGGGGATACGCAGCAACCCAGCGGCACGCAGGATGCGGGCCGCCGGCGGGCAATGCCCGCCGCAAGACAAAGGAGACGCGAACGATGCCGAAGATGAAGACCCGCAAGTGTGTGGCCAAGCGGGTGAAGAAGACGGGCACGGGCAAGTACGTGCACAGCCGGGTCGGAGGACGCCACATCCTGACCAAGAAGAGCGCCAAGCGCAAGCGCCGGATCGGCCGCGACGCGACGCTCAAGTCCACCGAGCGCAACCGCCTGAAGTCGGCTCTGCCCTACGGCCTCTGAGCCGTCGGCCGCACGGCCTGCGTAACCGCCATCCGAGGAGAACTTCATCATGGCTCGCACCACTGCCTCCGTCCCGTCCCGCAAGCGCCGCAAGCGCATGCTCGACCAGGCCAAGGGATTCTACGGCCGCCGCAAACTCCTGCGCAACGCCTACGACGCTGTCGACAAGGCAAACGCCTTCGCCTATGTCGGGCGCAAGCAGAAGAAGCGCCAGTACCGGCGCCTGTGGACCGTTCGCATCAACGCCGCCTGCCGCCTCGCCGGGATGAACTACAGTCAGTTCATCAATGGCCTCGGCAAGGCGGGGATCACCCTCGACCGCAAGATGCTCGCCGACCTCGCGGTCAAGGACGCCGAGGCCTTCACGGCCCTGGTCGAAAAGGCCAAGGCCGCCCGCGCCTAGCGGCCTGTGCCCCGATGGCGGACCCGGCCGGGAGCGCAACGTCCGGCCAGTCCGTCGCGGGGGCACTCCTGAGCGTTGAACGTTACGTCATCCCCGTCACAATCCCATTGTTAGGCAACCCTGCATCGGACGCCCGCATCCCCACCATGAGCCTTGACCTGGCCAGCGAGATCCGCGACGTCATCGCCGCCGCCAAGGCGGCGTTCGCGGCGGCGCCGGACGAGGCCGCCGTCGAGGCGGTCCGGGTCGCCTTCCTCGGGCGCAAGGGCAGCTTGCCGGCGCTCAGTCAGCGGCTGGGCGCGTTGGCCCCCGAGGCCCGCCCCGCCGCCGGGGCTGCCCTGAACGAGGCCAAGCAGGCGCTCGCGGCCGCTCACGAGGCGGCGGTGGACCGCCTGCGCGGCACGGTTGCGGCAACCGGGCCGCAGGTCGATGCGACCCTGCCCGGACATCGCCGTCCGGTCGGACGCAAGCACCCGGTCAGCTTGGTCGTCGACGAGTGCGTCGGCATCCTGCGCCGGATGGGCTTCATCGTTGCCGAGGGGCCGGACATCGAGACGGTGCGCAACAATTTCGACGCGCTCAACACGCCCCCCGACCATCCTTCGCGGGATCCGCTCGACACTTTCTACTTCGCCGATGGCCGGTGTCTCCGCACCCAGACCTCGCCCGTGCAGATCCGGGTCATGGAGCGCCAGGATCCGCCAGTGCGCATCATTGCTCCGGGACGATGCTTCCGGCGCGACACCCCGGACGCCACCCACAGCGCCAATTTCCATCAGATCGAGGGCTTGCACATCGACCGCAACGTGTCGATGGCCGACCTCAAGGGCACGCTGCTGGCCTTCGCCCACGAACTGTGCGGCGACCAGGTCGGCATCCGCCTGCGCCCGCATTTCTTTCCCTTCACCGAGCCCAGCGTCGAGGTCGACTTCTCCTGCTTCCTGTGCGGCGGACAGGGCTGCCGCGTCTGCAAATCCTCCGGCTGGATCGAGATCGCCGGTGCCGGCATGGTCGATCCCAACGTCCTGACGGCGGTCGGCTACGATCCGGAGATCTGGAGCGGCTACGCCTTCGGCATGGGCATCGAGCGCATCGCCATGATCCGCTACGGCATCGGCGACATCCGCCACCTCTACGAGAACGATCTGCGCTTCCTCGCTCAATTCTAGCCCGGACGCTCCGGGCTGGAAGGAGATCATGGCGATGCACGACGCCCTTGCGGTCGGAGGATTCGGCAGGGTCGGCGAGCCTCAGGTTGCCCGCTGGCGGCACGGACGACAAGCCGCCTTCGTGATGATGTTCGACGATGGCTGCCCCAGCCATCTTGCGCGGGTCGTCCCGGCGCTCCATGAGCGCTCCCTGGTCGGCACCTTCTACCTCAATCCCGGGGCACATTGGCATGATGCCGACGGCTGGCGGCGGGTCGCGGCGACCACCGCCATGGAGGTTGCCAACCATACTCTGCACCACCGGGGCGCGGAGAATGCGGCCCAGGCCGAGGAGGAGATCGCGGCCTGTCAGCGGATTGTCCTGGCGCTTCACCCTGGACGCAAGATTCCGCGCCTGGTCTCCTTCGTCTACCCGGGCGGCACCCCGTGGCAGGTCTCGGAAGCGGACAAGGCGGCGATGCTGGCGCATCATCATCTGGTGGTGCGTCCGAACACCGCTGGCCGGGTCGGCGGCATCCACCTGAAGACCGGCCCGGAACTGATTCGGGTCATGGACGATGCCTTGGCCACCCATGCCGCTGGCACGATCAGCTTCCATGGCGTCGGCGGGGACTGGCTGGCGGTCGACTGGCAGCCGTTCGTGGCGCTGATCGACGCATTGGCCGAGAACCACCATCGCCTGTGGATCACGGATCCCGTCGCGCTTCACAAGTATCAGGTCGAGCGCGACAGCGCCCGGATCACGACCCGGGAAATGACCGGGGGCGGCCTTGGCTTGCGCCTGGAATGCCGCCTCGGCGAGCTTTACGACGAGCCACTGACCCTGTCCATCCCGGTGTCCGCGTCGTGGCCCGTCTGCCGGGTGTCGCAGGGAACGGCCACGGTCTTCCTGCCGGTCGCCGATGGCATTCTGCGCCTTGACGCCATGCCCGACGGTCCGGAGATCACCATTTCGGCTCCTTGACGAAACTGCCGGTTCGGGCTATAATGACAGTCGGTTCCTCGGTGCTTGTCCGCAACTTGCCAAAGGAGAACGCATATGCAACCGACCCTGGGTTCTGAATCGCGTCGCGGCTTCACGCTGGCGTTGGCCGTGGCCGGGGTCTGCCTGGGCCTGGCGCAGGCTCATGGAGCCGGAGCCGTGCGGACCGTGACGGCGGAGTCCCTGGCCCAGGAGGGCATGGCTGAATTCACCTCCACCCCGAAGGTCTGGGCCACCTACCATGACCGGTTCAAGGATCCCGATGCCCTGGGCACCCCGAAGAAGGCCGCGACGACGGTCATCGACAAGGTGATCAAGGGCCAGGCCCGCGAGGAGGTCCGCTTCGAATGGAAGAAGACCATCCCCCTCTACGACCGCAAGGGCTACCTCGCCGCCCAGAAGGCCGGCGTCATGACCGACGAGTGGCTGGCGGGGGACAACGCGCCCGCCGGCATGATCCTCGACTTCCACTGCGCCGGCAAGCACAATGGCCAGCCATTTACGGCGCCTGCCTTCGTGAAGATGACCCTGATGTATCCGACCATCACCGCCGTCTACGATGCCGCCAACGAGAATGAGGTCTTCAGCGTGCTTCCCGGCACTGAAATCGTCCTGCGTGGCGAGTGTTTCGGCAAGAAGCCGCCCAAGGTGTGGATGGAGTACCGGGTCGGCGAGGCCGTGCGCAAGGCCAAACTCAAGGTCGTCA
>CAZBDL010000410.1:0-3654 GCA_964490525.1 uncultured Victivallales bacterium
GCATTCATCCGCAATCGGTCGGCCGCGCCGTCACGGGAGGTTTTGCAAGAGGCTCCCATGCCCGGGCGATTGGCGAGGGGCGCTGGTGCGTGCTACACTCCGGGTTGCATGGTGAACCATCACCGGGGAAGGAGCCGGGCCATGGGCAAGGCGATTCGGGTCTGCACGATCATTGGGGCGCGGCCGCAGTTCATCAAGGCGGCGGCGGTGTCCGCGAACTTCGCGGCTGATCCGCGGTTCGCCGAGACGATCGTCCACACGGGCCAGCATTACGACCCGGAAATGAGCGAGGTCTTCTTCCGTGAACTGGGCATTCCCCGGGAGAAGCACAACCTCGGGATCGGCTCCGGCGGGCATGGCGAGCAGACCGGAAAGATGCTGGCGGCGCTGGAGACGGTGCTGACGGCGGAGCGCCCGGACTGGGTGCTGATCTACGGGGACACCAACTCGACCCTGGCGGGGGCGCTGGCGGCGGCCAAGCTGCACCTGCGCGCCGCGCACGTCGAGGCGGGCATGCGCTCCTTCAACCGGCGCATGCCGGAGGAGGTCAACCGGGTCGTCGCCGACCACCTCTGCGAACTCAACCTGTGTCCGACCCGGACGGCCATGGGCCACCTTGCCGCCGAGGGCCGGGGGGCGACGGCGCGGTTGGTCGGCGACGTCATGTACGATGCGGCGTTGCGGTTCGCCGACCTGGCCGCGCGCCATGCCGACCCGCTCGGGCGCCTCGGCCTGGCCCCGGACGGCTATGTCCTCGCCACCTGCCACCGGGCGGAAAACACCGACGACCCCGCCCGCCTGGCGGGGATTCTGCAGGCCTTCGGACAGATCGCCCGGACCCAGCCCCTGGTCTGGCCGGTCCATCCGCGCACCCGCCGCTTCCTGTCCGGGCATGGGCTGTCCCTGCCGGACGGGGTCAGGGCCGTGCCGCCGGTCAGCTACCTGGAGATGTTGCTGCTCGAGCGCCATGCCCGCCTGCTGCTGACCGACTCCGGCGGCATGCAGAAGGAGGCCTTCTTCTATCGCGTCCCGTGCGTCACCCTGCGCGACGAGACGGAATGGGTCGAGACCGTCGACCTCGGCTGGAACGTCCTCGCTGGCGCCGACCCGGAGCGCATCCTGGCGGCGGCTGCGAACTTCGCGGCTACGCCGCCCCCGGCCACCGATCGCCAGCCCTATGGCGACGGCAACGCGGCCGGCCAGATCCTGGATGCGCTGGCTGGTTGACCGCCCCGCCCGACCGCTCCGCGGAGATCATTCCCCGATGATCTTGACGAGCACGCGCTTGCGGCGGCGGCCGTCGAACTCACCGTAGAAGATCTGCTCCCAGGGGCCGAAGTCGAGCTTGCCGTCGGTGACGGCCACGACGACCTCGCGGCCCATCACCGAGCGCTTGAGATGGGCGTCGGCATTGTCCTCATGCCCGTTGTGGCGGTATTGGGCATGGGGCTTCTCGGGGGCGAGGCGCTCCAGCCAGGCCTCAAGGTCCTGGTGCAGCCCGGCCTCGTCGTCGTTGATGAACACCGATGCGGTGATGTGCATGGCATTGACCAGGCACAGTCCCTCGCGGATGCCGGATGCCGCCAGGCAACGCTCGACCTCGGGTGTGATGTTGCGGAAGCCGCGCCGTGCCGGCTCCTCGAACCATAATTCCTGGCGGTGGCTTCTCATCTGTCCCTCCTCAACGGTGACCCCAGTAATACATTCATTGTGCGCACATGTCAACCGGCCAATCGTCCTCACAGACCCATTGGCCAAACGTCAGCATGGCGCTTTCGCCAGAATTGCCATGCCGACCAGAACCACACACCTGCAAACAGCGGCCATCATCGATGCTGATTTGTCTTACCAGTAAGAATACAAGCCATAACATGACCGTCAAATTGAGTTCAGATTAATCTTACTGGTAAGAATTATGCCACGCGATGTTGCGGCGCGCCCGGCGCATTGCCGGATTTCCGTGTTGACTTGTCTCTTGACGAGGATGATATTGCGGGCTGGGTAGCAATGACCTTAAGATGAGCGCCTGGGAGCGCTGAGCCCCGGCTCGGCTTCATGGCGACGTGAACAATACCGCTGTCTTATCTTGGTGCCATTGGGATTGGACAGCATGGGGAGCGCACACCATGGATTTGCCGGTGCAGGCCGAGGGAGAAGGGACCACGGGTCTGTTTAGCCCGCTGGGGGTGACCTGGTTCGGGGCGCTCATCAATTTGGTCCTCTCCGGGGCGAAGATCGCAGTCGGGCTGCTGGCGCCGAGCCAGGCGCTGCTGGCCGATGGCGTGCACAGCCTTTCGGACCTGGTCTCCGATGTCGCCGTGCTGGCGGGATTGCGCATCGCGCAGCGTCCGGCCGACGCCAACCACCCCTACGGCCACGCCCGCTTCGATACCCTGACCGCCCTCGCCGTTGGCCTGATGCTGTTTGCGGCGGCGCTCTGGATCGGGGTCCAGGCCGTGCTGGCGCTGCGCGTCCGCGACAGCCATCTCGCCGTCGGCGCCCTCCCGTTCTGGCTCGCCCTGCTCTCCGTCCCCTGCAAGGAATGGCTCTTCCAGATCACCCGGCGGGTCGGACGGCGCACCGGCAACCTCTCGCTGATCGCCAATGCCTGGCACCACCGCAGCGACGCCTTCACCTCGCTGGCCGCCGCGGCCGGCCTGGCCGGCGCCGCCTTCGGCGGACCGGCCTGGGGCTTCCTCGACCATCTCACCGCGCTGGTCCTGGCTGCCTTCCTGGTGGTGGTGGCCATGCGCATCCTCTGGACCAGCGCCGCCGAATTGACCGACCGCGCCTCCGATCCACATACCCACGCCGCCATCGCGCAGATCGCCGCCTCCACCCCCGGCGTGCGCGGCTTCCACGCCTTGCGTACCCGCAGCCTTGGCGGCCAGATCGAGATGGACATCCATATCCAGGTCGACCCCGGCCTTTCCGTCCGTGACGGCCATGACATCGCCGGCCAGGTCAAGCACCGCCTCCTCAACGGCAACTGCCGGGTGGTCAACGCTATCGTCCACGTCGAACCTGCGGAGCCATAGGGAAACGTCGTCGAGAGGGGCGACGGATGCGCCGAATACGCACCCGACGCGAAGCCCCGTGTAGCGCAGGAGCCCGCTCCCCGCTTTGACAGGCCCAGAGCAGGCTGCGGGCAAACCTCTGTCCTCCGCCCGCCCCATCCCAGCGTAGGAGCCCGCTCCCGCGGGCGAACCTCTGTCTCCCGAAGAGCCGATTGCGTGCACCAAGAGATGCGGCGGGCTATATGCGCCCAGCACCTAAAAGCAAATAAACGCCAGCACCTCTTTTGCACTTCCAGTGGGGGGTTTCCCGGACGTATGTGCGGAACGCGCCCCGCCGGGCCATCCGCCAAGGGTCAAGCCGGGGGCTTGCATTTGCCCGTCTTGGGGGTAAAATACCTAGCATAACAGCTAATAAGACCATGGCCAGGGAGCACGGTGATGAAGCAACGGATCGGGCTGTTTTCGGACGCGGCCTGCACGGGGCTGCGGGAGTACCATGCGGCGGACGTGGCGGGGCTGCTGTCGGGGCACGGGCTGTCCTGGCGCGAGGTGGACGCGGGGGGGCTGTCGCGGCTGTCGCGGCGCACCCTGGACACGCTGATCTTCCCGTATGTAGACGGCGAGCTGCCGCCGTCGG
>CAZBDL010000411.1:0-3653 GCA_964490525.1 uncultured Victivallales bacterium
GCGAACCTCTGTCTCCCGCCAATCAACCCCAGGCGGCTACGCCGCTACGGTGGGTTTGTTCGCCCGCGGGAGCGGGCTCCTACATTGCACGGGGCCGCCGCTACGGTGGGTTTGTTCGCCCGCCAAGCCCCACTTCCCGGATTCCGCATGCGTTCATTGAGCGTTGTGGGTTGAGCGTTCAACGTTGGGCGTTTACCCTTCCCCTTCCATCCCAACGGGATGGCAGACATTAGCCGTGGGTGACGGCGCACGGCACCCGCCACCCCCCGAAATGCCGCCCCCCATGGCCGCCCTCGGGGGGGCAAAGAACATCCCGCAATCCGAGCGCACCACTACATCACGTGACATGATTCTTACCAGTAAGAATAATTTGAACTCAAATTGACGGTCAGATTGGGCATTTTATTCTTACTGGTAAGACAAAATGGCATCGACGATGGCCGCTGTTTGCGGGCGTGGGGTTCATGCCGGCATGGCGCTTTGGGGGAGTCATGACGATCTCCCCTGGTCGGGCGCGATGGCGCAGGCGTGCTATTGCGGCGGCGGGGCTGGGGCTGGGGGCTGGTCGATGGTGGCCCAGGCTTGGCGCAGGATGGTGGCGGTGGCGATCAGGGCCTCGGGGACGACCCGGGTGTCGGCGAGGACGGGCATGAAGTTGGTGTCGCCCTGCCAACGCGGCACGATGTGCTGATGGAGGTGGTCTTCGAGTCCGGCGCCCGCCGCCGCGCCGAGGTTCATGCCGAGGTTGAAGCCGTCCGGGCGCATGACCTTGGCGAGCAGCTCGCGGGCGCGGAAGGTCAGGTCGGTCAGCTCGGAACGCTCCCCGGGCGTGAGCCGGGAGGGATCGGCGACATGCCGGAACGGGGCGGCCATCAGGTGTCCGGAGTTGTAGGGGAAGCGATTGAGGATGAGGAAGCAGGCCGCGCCGCGGGCAATCACCAGGTCGTCCTCGCCGGGCGTCGGGGGGGGCTGCTCCAGGCCGCAGAGGAAGCAGCAGCGCGCCTTTGGCGAGCGGATGTACTCGATGCGCCACGGTGCCCAGAGCAAGGGCCGGTCGGCGGGTTCGTTGACGGTCGCCATGGGAATCCCCTGGGCAATGAGGTTGACAGCCGCCCGGCAACGACTATATTCCCGGGCTTGCGCCTGTTCATCCGGCAATATAACCTCGAATCGGCATTTGGAGAACCATGAAGAAAGGCATCCATCCCGAGTACACGGCGGCGACCGTCCATTGCGCCTGCGGCAAGGTCTGGGAGACCCGTTCGACCCGCAAGGACGTGCGCGTCGGCATTTGCGCCGCCTGCCACCCGTTCTTCACCGGCAAGCAGAAGCTGATCGACACGGCGGGCCGGGTCGAGCGCTTCCGCCAGCGCTACGAGAAGAAGAAGCCGACGACGGCGGCGGCAGCGCGCTAGCCATCCGACCGACACTTCCGTCCGCCGCGTTGCGAAGTTCGCAGACCGGCGGGCGGTTTTTTTTAAGGCCAACCCGCGATGCATTTCTCCGAACTGACCTGTTGCATCGACGCGCGCCGGGCCCGCTTTGCGGAGCTGGAGCGCCGTCTGGCCGATCCGGCGATCTACCAGGATCAGCGCGCCTGCCGGGCGGTGAACCGGGAGCACCAGCAACTTGCGGCGTTGTTCCGGGACTTTGCGGAGTGGGCGCGGATCACGACGCAGTGCGCCGAGAACGAGGAACTTCTGGCGGGCGGCGGGGATGCCGAGCTCGCCGCCCTGGCCGCGGAGGAGATGCCCGGCCTCGAGACCGCCGCAGCGGACCTTGAGAAGCGGGTGCTGGCGGCCCTGCTGCCGCCGGATCCCGATGCCGGACGGGATCTGATCATCGAGGTCAAGCCGGCCGCCGGCGGCGAGGAGGCGGCGCTCTTTGCCGGCGAGCTGTACCGCGCCTACCTGCGCTACGCCGACCTGCGCGGCTGGAAGGCCGAGACCCTCGACCTCGCCGAGAGCGACCTCGGCGGCATCCGCGACGCCGTCTTCTGCCTCAAGGGCGACGGGGCCTGGGAACGGCTGCGCTACGAGGGGGGCGTCCACCGCGTCCAGCGCGTCCCGGTCACCGAATCCGGCGGGCGCATCCACACCTCGACGATCACGGTCTCGATCATGGCGGAAGCTGGCGAGGTCGATGTCGCCATCCGGCCCGAGGACTTGCGCATCGACGTCTTCCGCTCCTCCGGCCCGGGCGGCCAGGGGGTCAACACCACCGACTCGGCGGTGCGCATCACCCACTTGCCGAGCGGCCTGGTGGTGGCCAGCCAGCAGGAGCGTTCGCAGCACCGCAACAAGGACTTGGCGATGCGCATCCTGCGCACCCGGCTGCTGGAGCGGCAGCGCGAGGAGGAGGCGGCGAAGTCGGCGGCGGAGAAGCGCTCGCAGGTGGGCTCCGGGGAGCGCAGCGAGCGGATCCGCACCTACAACTTCCCCCAGAACCGGGTCACCGACCACCGTTTCGGGGTGAGCATCCACAACCTGCCGCGGATTCTCGAGGGCGACTTCGACATCCTGCTCGACGAGATTCTGGCGGCGGACGCGGCGCGACGCCTGGCCGACCTGACCGCCGCGCCGTCGGCGGACGGCGAGGCGTGAGGCTCATCCCAGGCCGAAGAGGTGCATCTTGCGCTGCAGGGTGCGGCGGCTGATGCCGAGGGCGTCGGCGGCGCGGGTGCGGTTGCCGTCCATCTGTTCCAGGGCGCGGTCGATGAGCATCCGTTCGTTGGCTTCAAGGTTGAGGGTGCCGCCACGACCGGGGCGGCGCGACGCGCCGGGGGCGACCTTCTCGCGGATGCCCGGCGGGATGCTGCGGACCTGCAATTCGTGGTCGCGGCTGAGCACGACCATGCGCTCGATGGTGTTGCGCAGTTCGCGGACATTGCCTGGCCAGTCGTAGGCGCAGAGCAGGTTGAGGGCGTCCTCGGCGATGCCGGCGATGTCGCGCTGGTTCTCGCGGGAGAACTCGTCGATGAACCGACGGATGAGCAGGGGAATGTCCTCGGGGCGGGCCCGCAGGGGCGGCAGGGGAATTTTGACGACGACGAGCCGGTCGTAGAGGTCCTCACGGAACTCGCCCCGTTCGACCATCGCCTGGAGGTCGCGGTTGGTGGCGGCGATGATCCGGGCGTCGGTGTGGATGGCGAGATTGCCGCCGACGCGCTCGAAGGCGCGGGTTTCGAGGACGCGGAGGAGCTTGACCTGGACGGACGGCTCGATCTCGCCGATTTCGTCGAGCATGAGGGTGCCGCCATCGGCCAGCTCAAAGCGGCCCTTGCGCTGCTCGCTGGCACCGGTGAAGGCCCCCTTTTCGTGTCCGAAGAGCTCGCTTTCGAGCAGCGAGCCGGGCAGCGCCGCACAATGGACCGGCACGAACGGCCCCCGGCGCCCGCTGAGCTGATGGATCGCCTGGGCGATCAGCTCCTTGCCGGTGCCGCTTTCCCCGGTGAGCAGGACGGTCGCGCGGGTGGGGGCGACCTGCTTGACCGTCTCGAAGACCTCATGCATGACGGGGGATTCCCCGGTGATGAATCCGAGCCCGAACTTCTGGTCGAGGCGGCGCTTCAGCTCAAGGTTCTCGGTCTTGAGGCGGCATGCCTCGATGGCGCGCCGGATGACCACCTCGAGCTGGTCGAGATTGACGGGCTT
>CAZBDL010000412.1:0-3644 GCA_964490525.1 uncultured Victivallales bacterium
TGCGACCGCGACGCCATCCTCGCCCGGCTCGACGCCGTCGGGGCCTTCCACGACGACCCGATCGCCCTGGCCGAACTGCGCGAGGCCCTCGCGGGCATCCGCGACCTCGAGCGCATCACCGCCCGACTCAATCTCGGCAGCGCCAATGCCCGCGACCTGCTCGCCCTGGCCCGCGGCCTGCGCGCCGTCCCCGGCCTCAAATCCCTGCTCGCCGCCTACGACCTGCCCCTCCTTGGCGAACTTCGCGAACGCCTGCGCGACCGGCCCGCCCTCGCCGACGAGATCGAGGCCACCCTCGTCGAGGATCCGCCCCCGGCGGTCACCGACGGCGGACTCATCCGCCCCGGCCGTGACGAACGCCTCGACGAGTTCCGCCGGGCCGCGACCGACGGCAAGGGCTGGCTCGCCGCCCTCCAGGCCCGCGAGCAGGAGCGCACCGGCATCAAGTCCCTGAAGATCCGCTACAACAAGGTCTTCGGCTACTACCTCGAGATCAGCCAGAGCAACCTCCACCTCGTCCCCGAGGACTACCGCCGCAAGCAGACCCTGGCCAATGCCGAGCGCTTCATCACCCCGGAGCTCAAGGAGATGGAGGAGAAGATCCTCGGCGCCGAGGACAAGGCCCGCACCCTCGAATACGAGCTGTTCCTGGCGCTGCGCGAACAGGCCCTCGCCGCCACCGCCGACCTCCAACAGACCGCCGCCGCGATCGCCGCCCTCGACGTCCTCGGCGCCCTCGCCGAGGCCGCCCGCCGCCACCGCTACCGCCGCCCCCGCCTGGTCGACGACCCCGAGCTGACCATCCGCGGCGGCCGCCATCCCGTCCTCGACGCCGCCATGCAGGACGAGCGCTTCGTGCCCAATGACACGACCCTCGACGGCGACCGCCAGCGCCTCGCCATCATCACCGGCCCGAACATGGCGGGCAAGTCCACCTACATCCGCCAGGTCGCCCTCCTCGTCCTCATGGCCCAGATGGGCTCCTTCATCCCCGCCGACGAGGCCGTCATCGGCATCGCCGACCGCATCTTCACCCGCGTCGGCGCGGCCGACGACCTCTCGCGCGGCCAAAGCACCTTCATGGTCGAAATGCTCGAGGCCGCCAACATCCTCCACCATGCCACCGCCCGCAGCCTCGTCGTGCTCGACGAGATCGGCCGCGGCACCAGCACCTTCGACGGCATCAGCATCGCCTGGGCCATCGCCGAGCACATCCACGACCACATCCGCGCCCGCACCCTCTTCGCCACCCACTACCACGAACTGACCGAACTGGCCCTCACCCGCCCCGGCGTGCGCAACTACAACGTCGCCGTCCGCGAATACGGCGACCAGATCATCTTCCTGCGCCAGATCGTCCCGGGCGGCGCCGACAAGAGCTACGGCATCCATGTCGCCAAGCTCGCTGGCCTGCCCGCCCCGATCATCGGCCGCGCCCGCGAAATCCTCGAAAACCTCGAGTCACATGCCCTCGGCGAGGCTGGCGTCCCCGTCCTCGCCGTCCATCACCCCGCCCCGGCTCTCGCCACAAATCCCCCGCCGCCGCCATCCCCCGCCATCCCCCCGGCCGCGTCCCCCAACACCCCCCCGCCCCCCGCCCCCGAGGCCGCCACCCAGGCCGCGCCACCGGCATCGCCCCCTCCCGCCCCGGAGCCCCCCGCGCCCCCCATCCAGCCCACCCTCTTCGACTGGGCCAACCCCTAGGCACGACACTTGACTCGCCGCCAGACCTTCAACGATGGCCATGAGGCGCGGCCTTGAACCGTCGCCTCTATGGCCTGGTTCGACACCTGATCATCAAAGGTCTTCCGGCTTCAGCCCCGTATGCTTGGCAATGCGCGACAGCATCTTGGGGCCAATCTCGATGCCGTCATGAAAGGCAAATACGAAATCCGGCCACCCCGCCCTCGCCAGGATTCGGTGCGAAGTGCCCAATTACCGTTTCTGCACCCAGCCGATGCGAAGCAAAGCTGAAAATACCCTTCGCGCCTTGCAGGCGGGCCACCGGCTCATGCAGGCACCGCAAACATGTCATTCAGCTCCGGAATACGCTCCCCTTGGTCAATGCGATCCGCAATTAGCCGCAACGTCAACGCCTCCACCTTGGTGATGGCCTCCTGTCGTGACTCGCCGTAGGCCATGACCCCAGGCATCTCCGGGATCTCCGCAATCCACCGGCCATCATCCTCCCGATCAATCTCAATCTTCATGGCCATTCTCCTTGTCGGTCGGATCAGCGTCAGCGGCGTCAAGCATGATATGGATTATATACCGTGGTCGGGCATCCTGCAAACAATAGCGCTAACCGGGCTGATCATCCTCGTCGCATACAACTCCCCATCATGGGGAGAAGGAGGTCTCCTGGCGACGTTCAGGGTGTGGGTTGAGCCGACCGCGCAGCGGGCGGCGAATACCCACCCCCCTGTTGTTCTGTGGCGGTCTTGATTCCCGCATCGCGCCTGATGGACTCTATATCGAGGTCGGCAATCCAGCTTGGCAGGTTCTGCCAGACTTCGTGAAACCCGAATTCGCCCTGGGTCATCTCCCGGATGGCTTCTTCCTTCGTCCAGCCCTGAACGGCGATGCGGTACAATGCGCACATGGTGCCGGTTCGATCAGCTCCATGTTGACAGTGGACGAGGACGGGGGTTTTCTGCGGATTTGTGGCGATCTGAAGGAAGCGAATGATCTCCTTACGTTCGGGGTGCCACGCCTTCATGTAGATGTGTTCGTACGCCAGTCCTGTCCCTCCGATTTCGTTTCGGTCGGAGTTGAAGGATCGGAGGTTTACGACCGTCGCGACGCCCTTCTTCTTGATGTTCTGCATCCCCTCCGCCGTAGGCTGAGCACTTCGGTAGAGATTGGTGCTGACTTGATGGAGGTTGGGGACCCCATCCAGTGTCACGGCCTGAGCCCATGATGCCGGGCGGTTGGTGGGCGAGTCCCCGAGCAGCACGGTGCAGGCGAGTACGCATCCGATTGATATGGTCAGTCTCGTCTTCATTTTCATGCACAGAACGTATCAGGTCAGTGATCGGATGGGGAGGCGGCTCGGGTGCCGGGAGCGAAGCGACCGAGCAGCCGAGGTGAAGCCCCATCCGATTCACTGGACCGCCTGGTTCGGTAAATTTCCTTCAATGGGCAACAAATCCTCTGTTTTCGGCAACTTTGCCGGTGGACCCGCGTAGGTGCATAAATCCAAGCCAGCCAAATGTCCGTCATAGGTGAAAAGATACGCTCCAAATAGCTCTTCCTCACCCGAACCTCTATAAAGCCAATCAGAAATTATGTCCCATTCTCCGGAGTAGTTTGGCGGACGGTCGCCTATTTGGAAGTCGATGCTTTCGCAACCGCAATCGCACCCCTTGTAGACCTTCGCCTGTTCCAACTCATTCAGATACTTTGGGTCAGGGTCGTCGCCGTTCTCAATCATCCATTGGACCAAAGTCCTCTCAGATTGAGATAATGGTCGAGGGAAGTTCATTCTTATACCGAACGTTTATTATGTGGAAGAGGTTGGTTTTTCGAGATATGCTGACCGGGGTGTGTCAAGATGTCGCGATTTCGTTCCACATAACATGGGTGGCATGGGTGGTTGCCGTCCGTAAGCCACTGGATTTACGGAGAAGGTATAGTCGGCGGCG
>CAZBDL010000413.1:0-3587 GCA_964490525.1 uncultured Victivallales bacterium
GCCGACTTCGGCCAGGTCGTCCATGTCTACGCCCATCTCCCCTGCGCCAAGCTCGCCAACGAGGAGCTGCCCGAGGTCGAGCGCAAGGCCACCGTCGTCGATCAGGGCAAGGCCAACGAAAACCAGATGCGCGCCAAGTCGGCCTTCCGCACCGGCCAGAAGCTGGTCGAGGAGCTCAAGCTGCCGATGAAGCTGCTCAACGCCCATTACTCGTTCGACGGCAAGCTCATCACCTATCAGTTCACCGCCGACGGGCGGGTCGACTTCCGCGACCTTGTGCGCCGCATGGCCCAGACGATGAACACCCGCATCGAGCTGCGCCAGATCGGCGTCCGCGACGAAACCGGCCTGATTGGCGGCATCGGCATCTGCGGCCTCCAGCTCTGCTGCAGCCGATACATCCGCGAGTTCAGCTCGATCAACGTCAAGATGGCCAAGGAGCAGGACCTCTCGCTCAACCCCAACAACATCTCCGGACACTGCGGACGGCTCAAGTGCTGCCTGAAGTACGAGCACGACGGCTATGTCGAGCTCGACCGCAACATGCCTCGCCGCGGCGCCCTCTGCGAATGCCCGGAAGGACGCGGACGCGTCATCGACCGCAACCTCCTCACCCAGCGCGTCACCGTCAGCCTCGACGGCGTCGGCAAGACCAGCATCTTCACCAAGGATGAGGTGCGCGTGGTCTATCCGGACAAGTACCGGGTCAACGCCGGCGACCGCCGCCATCCCCGCCAGGCGGGGGGAGGAGCGGACAGCCATGCCGCCGAGGACGACCTGGCCGGAGTGAACGAGGAAGACGCGCGGGTGCTCAAGCAACTCGACGGGAAATAGCGGGAACGGAGGGCGGACGATGCCGACATCGTCGGACATGGCGGATCCCCTCCCGGAAGCCACGGGCTTCCGCCGGACGGCGGCGGGCCGCCTCGGGGGCATGCTGGTGGCGCTGGCCTTCCTGCTGCCGCTGAAGTTCGGGTCGACTGCCGCCCTGCCCGAGGTGCCCTCGTTCCCGCCGCCCTCGGCGCTGGCCTGGCTGGTCTTCTTCTGGCCCCCGATCCTCTTCCCGGTGCTGTCCGGCCTGCTCCTGGGCGGAACGGTGCTGCTGCTGCCACCGCCCCGGCGGGCGGAGGCGCCCGGGCTCGTGGCTCTGGCCTGGACCCTCCTGGCGGCAGTGACCCTGCTGGGCACGGTCCATGCCACCACGGCGGACTTCGCCGTGCTGCAACTCGGCCACATGCTGGGGCTGGCGGCCTTTGCGGCGGCGGCCTGGCGCATCCTCGCCCTGCGCCCGGACCTGCGCCCGTGGCTGCTGGGCGCCCTCGTCCTCGGCACCCTCATGGCCAGCCTTCAAGGACTCCACCAGTACTTCCTCGGCTTCGCGGAAACCCGGGCCTTCGTCGCCGACGAAGAGACCCGCACCGGCGTGGCCATGATGCAGGGGAACTTCGGCCAGCGCCTGATGGAGAACCGGATCTCCGCCACCTTCGCCATCTGCAACAGCTTCGCCGCCCATCTCGGCCTGATGTTGCCGGTCTGCATCGTCGCGCTCTGGGGCAACCCGCGCCTGCAACGCGTCGCCCTCGCGACCCTCGCCTCCGTCGCCGCCTGGCTGACCCTCACCGCCTGGGACACGGTGCCGCGCCAGTTCGGCTTCTCCGCCCTCTACGTCGGGGCCATGACCCTGGCCCTGGTGCCCTGGCCAGAGACCTGGCGCAAGCCGCTGAACCTGACGGCCCTCGTCCTGGCCGCGCTCGTCCTGGCCGGGGCGCTGCTCCTCACCCAGAGCCGGGCTGGCCTGCTGGCGGTCGGCGTCGGAACACTCGCTGCCATCCTCCTGCTGCCCTTCCCCCGCGCCCTGCGCATCGGCGCCGGGACGGCCGCCATCCTGGCCATCGTCGCGGGCCTGTGGGCCGTCAATGCCGGCCGCGGACTGGAGTCGCTGGTCGTCCGCCTCGACTATTGGCGGGTCTCCCTGGGAATGATGCTGGAACGCCCCCTCGACGGCGTCGGCTGGGGCGAGTTCTTCCATGGCTACACCCGGCTGAAGACCTTTCCCGGCACCGAGGCCCCGCATGACCCCCACAATCTGGTCTTCACCTTCGCCGCGCAATGCGGGGTGCCGGGGCTGCTCGCCGCCCTCGCCGCCCTCGTCGCGCCGCTGGCCGTGGCCTGGCGGGCCTGCCGACGGACACCCTACGGATCCCCGGCCTTCCGCCTCAATGCCGCGATCTTCGCAGGCTGGGCGATCTGGGTCGCGCACGCCATGGCCGACCTTAACCTGCAGATTCCCGGCACCGTCGCCACCGCCCTGCTGCTGATCCCCCTGCTCGATTGGAACGGCGCAGAAACGGATGACGACGCGGCGCCAGGCTGGCTCCGCCGCCTCGCCACCCCACGCCGCCTCGCCGTCCTCTGGCTGGCCCTGGCGGCCCCCTTGGCGGTGTCCGCCCTCGTCATCGGCTGGCGGCGCTGCCGGGCCGAGGCCGCCTACCAGGCCCTCGCCGAACTCTGCGAGCCCCGCTTCAAGACCCCGGAGGAGTACTTCCGCACGCCCCCCGCCGAGATGGAGCGCGCCCTCGCCGCCTGCCTCGCCCGCATGCCCAGATCCCCCTTCCCCTGGCGCCTCGCCATGGACTTCGCCGTCGCCCGCAACAACTGGCCCGCCGCCGAACGCTTCGCCGCCGAGGCCGCCGCCCGCGCCCCCAACCGCGCCAGCTCCCATTACCACCTCGCCGTCGCCCGCCTCCAGCTCGGACGCACCGACGAGGCCATCGCCAGCCTCCGCCACGCCGCCAACCTCTTCCCCAACCACGACGGCTACCGCGCCCTCCTCGCCCGCCTCGAAGCCGATCCCCGCTCCCCCATCCCCCTCGACACCCTCCGCGAGGCCGCCCGATGACCCCGACGACGGCGATTGCCCTGGATCATTCCACCGACGGCCTCGCGGTGGCCTGCGCCGACGACGGCGGTGCAATCCGCTTCCGCGAGACCCTCCCAGGAGGGGGGCGCGAGGCCCCCGCCCTGCTGCCGCGCCTCGCCGCCCTCCTCGACGCCCACGGCTGCGAACTTCGCGGCATCCGCGACTGGACCGTCGGCACCGGCCCCGGCGGCTTCACCGGCCTGCGCGCCCTCGCCGCCTTCGTCGCCGGGCTCACCGCCGACCGCCCCGGCATCCGCGCCCGCGGCATCCCCTCCGACCTCGCCCTCGCCGCCGCCGCCAGCCCCGACGGGATGGACATCGCCATCCTCCATCCCCAGCGTGACGGCTCCGCCTTCGCCACCCGCGCCACCTGCCGCCAAGGCCACTGGCACCTCGCCGACGACCCCGCCCAGGCCAGCGACGCCGACCACCTGCGCCGACGCTGGCCGGAAATCCGCCGCTGGACCGCCCTCGCCAGCCATCGCGCCGCCCTGGCCGCCTGGCAACCCGCCCCGGACATCGCCACCCTCTTCCAGGATGCCGTCCCCGTCGAGCACCTCCTCCGCCTCAATCCCGACGACTGGCGCCGCGATTCCCTCTTCGACATCGTCTACCTCCGCCCGGCCGCGGTCGCCAAGGCGGCCAGCAAGGCATAGGCGAAGCCGCA
>CAZBDL010000414.1:0-3561 GCA_964490525.1 uncultured Victivallales bacterium
CTTCAGCGTCCCCAGCGTCCTCGCCCGCATCGAGGCCCAGTTCCCGGGATGAGGAATCCTCAGCTTCCCCAGCCCGGAAACTGCTTGTCGACGGCGGACCTGACGATGCGGTTGTAGGCTTCCATTTGCCTGATCGCCAGCCGGTTGGCGGCGGCTTTGCGCACGCTGGCCTGCGGTCCGGACCGCGAGCACTTCCGTCAAGCCGAGAGGGGTTGCTCTTGCGAGTTTAACTTAAGCAGGGAAACACCGCGAGATCATTGCCGCCATCGACCTCCCTGAACCCGAATGACTTGACTTCACCGCCCCCCGCACTATCTTCGTCCCATAGGCGGAAGTCCCAATCCCTATCAGTCGGCACCTCGCTCAAATGATCCAGAAAGTGATTCGCAAACGGAGCGTCTCGGATACCTCTACGCGTGACGATTTGGCCTTCTGGCGGTCCCGGCCACCAGCGGAGCGCATCGGTGCCGTCGAGGTTCTGCGCCGTCAACATCATGGAAGTACAGCCAGACTTCAGAGATCTGCTCGCGTTGTTGAACGAGCACCAGGTTAAGTACCTGATTGTCGGGGGATACGCCTTGGCATTCCATGGCGCCCCCCGATACACGGGAGATATTGACATCTTCGTGCGGCCGCACCCTGAAAACGCCCAGCGCGTGATTCAGGCCTTGGCCCAATTTGGCTTCTGCCTCTCCAGCCTGACCGCTGACGACTTCCAGTCCCCGAACAAGGTGGTGCAGTTGGGGGTCCCCCCGGTTCGTATCGACCTGATGACGTCGCTCTCCGGGGTCACCTGGGATGACGCATACGCGTCCCGCGAAACGGGCGATTTCGGTGACGTCTCCGTCGCTTACCTTGGACGCCAGGAATACCTTCGCAACAAACGTGCCGCCGGTCGCCGGAAGGACTTGGCGGACATCGAAGCTCTGGGCGAAGAGTGAACCTCCCTCGGGCCCAGGATGTCTGGGTTCTGCGGTTCGGCATGCCCTGCCAAGAGTACTTCCTCCGCCAGGACGCCGCCTACCGCGAGTCGGTCCTCCCCGCCGCCTGCCGCAGGCGCGTCGCGATCGAGGCCGGCACCACCTTCGGCTGGCACCGCTTCGTCGGCTCCGACGGCCTCTGCCTCGGCCTCGACAACTTCGGCGCCTCCGCCCCCTACAAGATCCTCGCCGAGAAGTTCGGCTTCAGCGTCCCCAGCGTCCTCGCCCGCATCGAGGCCCAGTTCCCGGGATGAGGAGGCGACCGGCCTGACCCACGGCAAGTACCTCCGTCTCTCCCCGGTCCAGGAACCGCTTGCCGACGGCGGGCCCGAAGAGCACGACGGGGGAAAAGGAATTGCAACTACGAATTGCGCGAATGTACACGAATGAGAGGAAGAGGAAAATACGGGGAGAAATCGGCCGCAAAGAGGCGCAAGAGGCGCAAAAAATGGAGGGGCGGGGTGTTTTTGATTTCTTGAGTCCCGAAGGGACGGCAGTCAAAATACATAATGGAAAAATTGGGGACGTTCCGCGCTAATCCCCAAACGAAAGATATTTGCAATAAAATATGGCATTCTCTTCCCATCGCACCTGTTCGCTCAGCAGGTGACGGCGGTAGGCCAATTGCCGTTCACGTGCATTCCTCCCCATCTCCCTACGGTCATGCTCCTGAACCGTCCCTGCCACAAGACCCCGGCTCCCCCATGCCGCTTTCGCCAATGGCGGGCGAAGAGGACGGGCAGGAGGTTGCGGGCACGGTCGATGACACGGAGGATGCCTTGTCCGAGGCGGGAACGCAGGATTCTGGCCATGGGGCGACCCCAAGGCTTACGGGAGTCATGAAATCTGCGTAATATTAATATAAAGCAAAGGAATACAAGGAGATATGCGGAATGTCCCCGATTTCTCCTTCGGTAAGCTGGGTGAGCACGTGGCGACATTGATGGAGGAGGAGCTTGGGCACCCGGGGCATGGCCGCACCATTCTGCTCGAGTGCCCGATCAGGATCCCGCGGCGGTGCGCGCGCAAGGGAATGTCAGCCGGATGACCCTGCGGCCAACCCCACGTTGCCGTTTTCGAGGATGGGGGCGTCGCAGGCGATGGGGGTCTGCGCCTGCGAGAAGTCGTTTCCGATGAGCCGGACGATGGCCTCCGGCGGGCTGTCGTCGACGCACAGGAAGCGTTGCGTCCCCGCGGCGGCGCGGCATGATTGCAGGTGGACGTCGCGGCAGCCGACGCATCGGATCGCCGAGGTCTCATGGCCGCCGCCGGGTGGAGACGCGGCGTCGAATTGCGACAGGGACAGACCCTGCGTGTTCCTCGCGAACAGCGCGTGCTCCCATGTTCCCGCAAGCTCCGCCCAGCGAACACGGACATGCTGCAGCAGGATGTCCGAGGCTTCGGCGACGCAGAGGCCGTAGGGGACGCCGGCAGTGCGGAATTCCCATTCGGGGTTGCCGTCGACGGGGGACGGGGGCGGCTTGTTTCCCGCGCCGCCGCGGAGCGTGATGTCCACGTTGCGGAAGGTGATCCGGGTTGCCGGGTTCTCCAGCGTGCCGCCGATGAAGCACGGCGTTCCGCCGTGCGCGGTGACATCCGACAGCGTGATGTCGCAGACCGGGGCGGCTCCCTGCGAACCCGTGGAGATATAGATCGGCATATGGGCGTCGATTTCCAGATTGGACAAGCGGATGTTCCGGATTTCGGAGCCGGAGCCGACGGTGCCCGCATAGCGGGAGATCATGTTGACGCCGGTGGCGCTTTCGCGAATGACGATGTTGGCCAAGACGCAGTTGCGGATAGTCCCGGCCCCGACGCCAATGCGGATCGCGTTACAGCGAGAGCGCAGGATGCAGTTGGTGACCGCGACGTTCTCGCAGGCAAACGCCTCCTTGCCAAGGGGGCTGGCGTTGGCTCGCAGCGTGATGCAGTCATCGCCGGAGCTCACGAGGCAGGACTCAATGGTGACATCGCGGCAGCAGTCGATGTCGATCCCGTCGCCGCATGGCGTGTCGTAGGGGCTCTCGACCGTCAGGGCGCTGATGTGGGCACGGTCGCATCCGTGAAGGAACAATGTCCAGTACGGCGCGTTGTTCAGGTGAATGCCCTCGACCAGCACGTCGCGGCAACGGCAGAAGAACACCATCTGCCCTGGTCGCCAGGCCCACGGCTTGCGGGGCGGGACGGGTTGCCCCTCCTCGTGGCGCCTCAGGAAAGGCATGAACGCGCGGCTGTTCCCGTCAATCATGCCGCGCCCGGTTATCCCCACGTTCTCCGCGCGGTAGGCGATGATCAAGTGAGCGTCGCTCACCTGCTCGTGCGAAAACGCCCGGGACTCGGGGAAGGAATGTCCTTCAATGTAATCCGCGCGGTCGCCACTGCCGAGCAGCGTACATCCTGCCTCCAGGTGAAGGGTGACGTGACTCTTCAGCCAGAGGGTGCCGGACACAAAGACGCCGGGGGGGCAATAAACCGTCCCGCCGCCGGCGTCGTGGCATGCGTCGATGGTGCGCTGGATTGCGCCGGTGTTGAGGAAGTGCGCATCGGCGGCCGCACCAAAGTCTCGGATGTCGAAGCGGTT
>CAZBDL010000415.1:0-3551 GCA_964490525.1 uncultured Victivallales bacterium
GACCTGCACGGCAACAGCGGCTTCGACTTCACCCGCGGCGCATTCGTGCGCCGCCATTTGCCGCCCGCCGAGCGCCCGGCGGATGACGCGCAGGCCCGTCCGGAGCGCACGGTCGTCTCGTTCTACGGCGGCGGCAACGACTATCACCACCTCGGCATCGAGGACTGGGAGGCGATTCCGCCGTTGCTCCGGAAACGGTACGTGATCGCTGCGGACGACATCCACCTGCGCGGCCACAGCATGGGCGCCTCCGCCACGTTCTTCTTTGGCGGGCGCATTCCCGGGCTTGGGCCGGGCCTGCCGTTCCGGACCTTCACGCCGGCTGCGGGTGGCGCGCGGGGCGATGCCCGGCCGTCTGGCCGTTACGACGATTTCGTCGCCAACCGCAACCTGGCGCGCGCTCTCGGCGGTAACTTCCAGCGGCGGCCCTTCCTGCTGGTGCATGGCATCGAGGACACGGCCGTGCCGGTGGCAAGCTCGCGTGAGGCCAAGGATTGGCTGGCGGGCATCGGCAATCCGGCCGACATCCTCGAGATCCCGGCGCAGGGGCATGGCCCCCGCGGCTACGAGCTGCTGCGCGAGATCTGGCTGGCCCGGCAGCGGCCGCAGCCCATCCGTGAATGGATTGCCTACGAGCCCCGCTTTGCGCGGGCCAACGGCGTCGCCGCCATCGCCTTCGAGCATTGGGGACGGCCCGCCGTCATCCGCTTCGCCGAGGATGGCCGGATCGACACCGAAAATGTGGCCATCCTCGACTTGGCCGATTGGCCCGGGTCATGGCCGGCGACCGTCAACGGCCAGGCGGTTGCGGCCGACCGATCCGTTTGGACGCTGCCCGGGCAGCCCGCGCCGACGAAGACGGCCGAGAACTGCGGTCCCATCCGTGAGGTCGCGCGCCAGGGGTTCGTCATGGTCATCGGCACCCGCGACCGGGCGCAGGAAACGTTGTTCCACGGCATTGCCGTGCGCCTCCGCGACGCCCTGCTGCGCAGCGAGTGGGGCCTCAAGGAGGACTGGCTCAAGATCTACCGCGACACCGACGCGGACATCCCCGACGCCCCATGGCGGATCATCATCGGCGCGGCGAACGAGAACGCCTATCTCGCGGCCCATCCCGGTCCGCAGGACGCCATCCTCGCGGACGTCTCCCTGGGATCCGGCGTCCCGTCCGGCTTCTTCCTG
The DNA here is from genome assembly GCA_964490525.1 of uncultured Victivallales bacterium. Classification (GTDB taxonomy): domain Bacteria; phylum Verrucomicrobiota; class Lentisphaeria; order Victivallales; family CAZBDL01; genus CAZBDL01. The sequence goes on from CAZBDL010000415.1 coordinate 1,183, forward strand.
CTCCGTCCGGACCGGCATCTGCTCATCCACGGCGATGCCGCCTTCTATGCCGCCCTGGCGGATCCCGCCCGACGCCTCGATCTGCCGTTTGACGCCGACTTCCAGCTTTGGCACGCCCACGAAGGCTCCCCCGTCCCCGTCCTCGAAGGGGAATTCGACAGCCACTGGCGCCCCACCCCGTCGCTCATGCGGTTGCGGCAGGACTAATGAGCCTCTTGCAAAACCTCCCGTGACGGCGCGGGAACCGCGTCTCCATCCTCTGGCGCCGGGGGACGGACAGCAGGCGGTACGCCCCCCGGCGCCAGAGGCGTATCCGCGGCTCCCGCGCTCGCAACGCCGCTCACGCGAGGTTTTGCAAGAGGCTCTAATATCAGGAACGCTCAGCGCACAACCTTCAACGCTCAACGTTCAAGTAAAACAATGAGTTCATTGAGCGTTTGGAATTGAGCGTTCAGAGCGTTGAGCGTTTGCAGACCAATAAATCCCCCTCTCGGCCTTGACAGGGGCTCGGGTCTATGGTATACTAGCTCGTGAACGCTCACGAACTTCTGTCGGTTCGGCGCACGGCCTTGGCATCCTGAATGGCAGCGAAAGGATCCTGGCGATGAAGTCTGGCCTGATGGGCAATGTCCGGCGGGGGCGGTTGGTCTTGGCGGCGGGGTGGGCCGCCCAGGTGATCATGGCCTGGACCTTGGGGGCGGCGGAGTGGACGTACACGTGGGCGGGGGGGAGCGATCCGGTGCCGACGGCTTCGGTGTGTCCGTTGCTCTACGGGAAAACCTGGGCGTATGCGGTGGAGATCGACGACAATCCGCTGTCGATCCAGACGTTCTCGGTGGATTTTGTCGGGGCGTTCAAGTACACGGACGCGCCGCCTGGGGTGGTGGGGGGCAACGACCGTCCGTTTGTGGGCAATGCGGCGACCTGGGTGGGGATGATCGGGGCGAACAACACCTATGTGAACGAGGCGGGGTTTGCGGACATCATGGCGCGTGGCTGGGGGGTGGCGAACCACAGCTTCCGGCACCGCGGGAGGACCTGGGGGGATCCGCCGGAGATCCTCAGCGCCGCCGAGATGCGCGAGGATCTGTATTGGAGCCAGTCGTTCCTGGGGCATGTCTTCCGGGGCGACCGGGCGCCGACGCACTTCATCTATCCGAACGGCTACACCGACTACAAGAACCATTTTGCGGAGTTCGGGATCGTCTCGGGCAGCCGGGTGGGAGGCTGGGGGCGGAACCTGACGGCGACGAACAAGTTCGAGTTCAGCCGATGCTACCTGGACGAGGGGGCGTGGGCGGGAGCGGGCGGGGCGCCGATGTATGACTTTCCTTCGCCGCCGGGGGCGGACGACTTCATCATCGACTTTACGCATTCCATGGACAGCAATCCCGGGTCGGCGAACTATCAGCGTTGGCAGACGCGCTTGCAGACGATCGCCAACACCTACGGCAAGGGGGGGGCGGACACGCTGTGGAGCGCGCCGGTCGAGGAGGTCATGAGCTATGCGGTGGCGCGCGGCCAGGCGGTGGTGACGCCGTCGGCGGGGCAGCTTCAGGTGTCCTTGCCGGAGGGCGTGCCGGGTACGCGGCTGACGATCAAGCTGGAGAACATCCCGGCGCCGACGGCGATGTCGGCGCCGCCGGGCGGCCTGCTCTATCGCCAGGGCACCACGGCCTGGGTGACCAGCCCGTTGATTGGCGAGCGCGGCGTGCCCATGCCGACGCCCCGGGTGGCGCGGGATCACGTCGGCGCCGTTGGGCGCCACAACTACGTGACGCCAGTGCCGCTGGCCGGCGTCCTCGTCCATTATGCCGGCGACCCCGGGGGCCAGACCGAGGTGCGGGTCGACTACTACGACAGCGACAACGTCAAGCAGTACCTCACCAGCCGGAACCTGCCCACCGGCTGGGGGAACGGGACGCTGCTCATTCCCGTCCTGCCCCATGGCACGCCGCCGCTGGTGCGCGGGGTGGAGGTCTCCGGGGCCTCCACCATCACGACCATGGAGATCTGGCTGCAGGACGATGCGGTGCCGACGACGCTGACCATGGCCGTCGCGCCGGGCGGCAGCGGCACGACGTCGCCGGCGGTCGGGGCGCACACGGTCAATGTGGATGACGCCACGCCGATCTCGGCGACGGCGCTGACCGGGTACGCCTTCGCCAACTGGACCGCGGTCGGCAACGCCACCTTCGGCGATGCGAATTCCGCGGACACCACGGTGACGCTCACCGATGCGGCCGGGGCCACCGTCACCGCCAACTTCACCGCCGTGCCGACCGCCACCCTGACCTTGGCCGTCTCGCCCGGCGGGGCGGGCACGACCACTCCGGCCATTGGCGGGCACACGGTCAACATCGGGGCCG
>CAZBDL010000416.1:0-3547 GCA_964490525.1 uncultured Victivallales bacterium
ACACCGCCTCGCCGCCGGACGCGACCAGCCCCGTCCCCGGGTTCCGCCTGTGGAAGAAGAACACGTTCGACCGCAATCCCGCCAGCGTCGCCGACGGCGGCGACTTCATCCCCGCCGGGACGAAGGTTCCGATGTCCGCCCTGGCCAACCTCTTCCTCGAGGCTGTCCCCGGGGCGGAGTCCCTCCCCCTTGAGGAATGCCGCATCGTCGCCAAGGCGTTCATGCGCGAGGACACCAACGAGCCCTCCTATCCCGAGAACCAATGGATCCTCGACGATGCCGTCCGCGTCGTCCCCTTCCGCATCGACCTCGCCATGGACGGTGACCGCGACGACACCATCGACTTCGACAACCCCGCCGACAAGAAATACCTGTTCTGGGTGAATGACGATCATGATGAGCTGTACAAGAGCCAGGAGTATGACAACCGGGGACTGCGCCAATGGGTTGAGGATGATAGGCCGGGGGCACCAGACTGCCGGGACGATACCATCGGGCGGAAGGCGGGCAGCCAGGCAGGATGCCTGCGCGACCTGGAGGACTTCACCCGGCTGCACATCCGCCTGTCGGAGTCCCTGAAGAACGTCTGGGGCCTGACCATCCACCTCGGCACCTACGGCGGCCCGGAACTGAACCTGTTCAGGGCAACCAACCCAGGATCATTATATCTCGACGACATGGATACGGCGACTCAGCAAATCCGCGAGCGGAAGATCATCTCTCTGCGCCCCGGCCTCGAGCCGGTGCCGCATCGCCATCTGAAGTACGGCGACAACGCCCGCTCCTGCTTCCTGGTCGAGGGGGCTGGGGCCGGATCGGGCCAGATCATCCTCGTGGCCCAGAAGGATGGCCATGAGGTCGGCCGCGCCTCCATGCAGATCGACCTGCGATCCATCGAGGCATTCTATGACCGGCATGTGGTGGATTCCGTCGCTGGCGGCGACGGCAATCGGGTAAGCCACGAGCATCGCGTGGCCAACTCGGCTTCCGTCACGGCGGAAAAGCAGGAATATGCCTTGTTCGTGCATGGCTGGAACATGGATGGCCAGTTCAACAAGGACCGGTATGCCGAGACGACGTTCAAACGCCTGTGGTGGCAGGGGTATCGCGGCAGGTTCGGGTGCTTCCAATGGCCAAGCCTCGGGACGCTTGAGTTCAACAACAGCGAAGTGCGCGCCTGGCGTTCGGGAATTGCCCTCGCGTCCCTCCTGGCAGAGCTGAAAAGCCGCTACGGCAGGGTGAGCGTCCTTGCGCACAGCCAAGGCAATGCGATCGTCGGCGAAGCCATCCGTCGGGCACCTCCCGGGACGTTGGCCACCTACATCGCCACCCAAGCCGCGATTCCTGGCCACATATACGACAACACACTGAATGACAACGGTCGGCGAAACACTCCCAACGTCTACGGGCATTACACGCGTGGATTCGCAGGAGAGCATTCCGATCCACCATGCCTTGCGGGCAACTTGGCGAAGGTTGCCAAGAACGCCAATTTTCATAATGCGGATGACTGGGCATTGCGGATTTGGTGGGAGCGAAACAATCTCCTGAAGCCGATCAATCCCCGCCTCCGGTATTATTATTCAGATGGTGATGGCAACCCAGAAACCTATCTGCCGGAATTCGGCGACCGCTTTTATCATGACCCCATCGGCCCCGGAGGGCATCGCACCCTGGTGTTCCCGTTCAACCTCGACGAGATCTTTGCCTTCTGCGCACAGTCACGCTCCCGCGCCATGGGACGAGAAACGATTGCGCTCATGGTCAACTTCGACCTGAACGCAAATAGCCTCGATTATGGGCTCGAGCACTATGGCCACAGCCGTCAGTTCCGCTCAAACATCGTTGCCGAATGGAATTACTGGAATGAAGTGTTGCGCAACACTGGAGGCAGATGATGAAGGGCAAGTGGCTGGTTTTCATTGCATCGGTCGCGGTATGCGCTGTTGCGTTGCTGAGTTGGACGGCCGTTGACGAATTGAAGCTGTTCTATTCATCTGCGAAAAATGACGAAATGAGAATAGACTTTTACGGAACAGTGCATGATCAACATGGCCATCCTGTGGAAAACGTTAATGTTGTCGTGTCCATCGAATATGCACGGCTGACCAGGAGAGAATTCATTGCCATGAAAGGGTTCGACTTGACAACAGATGCCAACGGTAACTTTGTTGTCGAGGGGGAGTCTGGGTTGACCTTATTCATCGTGAGCATGAAAAAGGACGGCTATGACTGCCATGGCACACGGCGAAGCTATTGTTACGCCCGGGGACCGGGGCTGACGGTTGAAGGCGATCCCCTGCCTCCAACCAAGGACACCCCGGCCATCTTCATAATACGGAAGCTAGGGCCGACGACGCACCTGCTGATGGGAGAGAATACTATCGAGCTGACGGAAGCGGAGCCGGAGGGGCAGGCGTATCTGTGCAAGAAGAGCGGCGACAGTTCGCCGCCGCAGTCGATGTACGAGAAGTTGCCGTCGAGCTGGCCGACGCTCAAGGCGCAGGTGCGGATGGGCTTCGGGAAGCCGGAGAAGTGGACGCTGACCTTCTCCTCGGCCAACGAAGGCGGTAAGGTGCTGCTGGTCGAGGGTCGGCAATACCTGGCCGACTCGGTTGAGAGCTATGCGGCCGAGGCCGTGATGGGAATCGGTGGGTTTGACGAGGATGACAAATTCAACCATCGCTGCGTAAGGCGCAAGGCGTTCCTGATGGTTTCGACGGAGAAGCCGAAGACCTATTCCCGGGTCGAACTGGAGATCGAGGCGGCGGCGAAGAGCAATTTAAACGAGACTCCCCATTGTTGGATTAGGTACAAATCCCTCACCAACCCCTATGGCGAAACCGTGCTGGAGGAGGATCCTGGCCTGAGGAAAGTGTCGAATGTGCGTTATAGCCTTAACGAAGCCGCCTGGGCGGCGTTCATGAAGGAGGCCAACCCCGAGAAGCCGGACATCGCGAAGCTGATCGCTGATGAGCTGGCCCGGCGGGCGGCGGAGGATCCAGAGGACGAGGAATAGGCCCGTATCCTCATCTCTTTGGGGGGGAAATCCATGCTGCCACGCATCCTGCTGTCCGCCTGCCTCGGCCTGCTCGCCCTGTCGCTCCGCGCCGTCCAGCCCGAGGACTCCTGGGCCCCCGGCACCGACAAGACCGAGGAAAACTTCTTCCGCGAGTCCGACCGGGCCGAGTGGAAGGCCCGTTCCAGGGCGGAGAACCAGCGCCACGAGGAGCGCTACCTGGGCTGGCCCCCGACCATCCACCCGTGCTTCATCGTCCCCGAGGGCCTGGCCGACATCGCCGGCGGCAAGTGGACGCATCCCTCCCCCCACGTCGCCGGGCCCAACTGGATGTTCCTCGGCATGGCCGGATACAAGTTCTGGAGCGTGCCGCCGCTCCCGGAGACCCATGCGCTCAACGACGACGGCAGCGGGCCGCAGATTCCCGACCATATCCACCATGCCCCGCCGCCCTCGCCCCCGGCCTGGACGGGCCTCGCCCCCGAACCCGTGCCCGTGCCCGCCGCCGATCCCGCCGTCTTCGAGCGC
>CAZBDL010000417.1:0-3542 GCA_964490525.1 uncultured Victivallales bacterium
AACACGGTTTCGCCCTGGCCTGGCTGCTGGCCCTGGCCACCTGGCCCCTGGCCGGCCAGTCCGCCGGGGAGCTGGCGCCAATGGTCGTGCCGTCATCCATCGACTTGCCGGTGCCGACGGCGACGCGCCCGCCTCTGGTCGATGGGCACGGCCTTGACGAGGCGTGGCAAGGCCAGCCATGGACGTCCCTCGGCGAACCGCTCCGGGCCAAGGCCTGCACCGACGGGGCGCGGCTTTTCCTGCTCGTGCGCTTTCCCGCCACGGAGGAGCGCCGCCGCCATCGCCCCTGGCGCTGGGACGCAACCGCCCAGCAGTATCTCTCCGGAAGCGATGAGGAGCAGACGCTGACCGTGCTTTGGGCGGCAGAGGGAGGCGGAGCCGACGTCTGGATCTGGCGGTCGGACCGCACAGATGCCTCGGGACATGCCGACGACGGCTGGTTCATGCCGGGCGCCGGATTCCTGCCGGATGCCGGGACGCCCTGCTGGGAGAGCCGCTACGTGGCGGAATTCGCCGGGGCGGAGCTGCCCCGCTTCTATCCACAGGAGCCTGCGGGAAGCCTGGCCGACGTGCGGGCACGCGGCGTCTGGGAAGAGGGACACTGGACGGTCGAACTGACCCGGACGCTGGCCACCGGGCAATTGGACGACGTGGCCTTGTCTGGGCCGGGCGTGGTCCGGCTACAGGTCTTTCCCGGCCTGCCGTCGGCGGTGCCGGAGCCGGGCCGGGAATGGCTGCACCTGCGCTCGCCGGAGAGCCCGGAACGCACCCTGGGGAGGGCGGATTGATGGGGCAGGAGAAGCCACGGCGCATCAGTCATCGCCTGTTCCGGCGGGCGGCGTTCTCGACCTATGTGCTGCTGACCGTGCTCTTCTGCCTGCTCCTGGTGCAGCTCGGGCGCTTCGAGGTGCGCAAGGCGGCGGCCTTCGCCGAGCATGAGCGGGCCTACCTGGAGCGCCTGGCGGAGGCGCGGGCGGCGCTGGATGCCGTCGAGGACGCCTTGGCGGGACTGGCCCTCACCCCCCTGCCGCCGGCGGCAGCCGAATTCCATGAGCGGGCCCGGCGCTTCCGCGGTGCCGTCAACCAGCTGGCCACGGTCGACCGCCTGCGCGAACAGCCCCGGGCTCCGGCCACCCCCTCGCCTCAAGACGAGGCGCTGATGATCCACACCCTGGCGGCGGCGATCGTCGCCGACCTCCCGGCGCACCCCCTGGAGCAACCGCTGCTGCTCGGGCAGGACCTGGCGGCGCTGCGCGAGGCGCTCGGCGCGGCCCGCGGCCTCCTCCAAGGACAGCTCCGCGCAGAAATCGCCCAAGGCGACCGCTGGCTTCGGCAGAGCCGCTTCTTCTTCACCCGCTTGCAGTATCTGCTCATCCTCTTCTTCATCCTGACCACCTGCTTCAGCGTGTTCGCCGCCTTCGCCGTCGGCGAGAACCTCCGCCGAGCCCTGCGCCGCCTCAGCCAGGGCGCCGCCGAGGTCAGCGCCGGCAACCTCGCCTATCGCTTCGAGGGCATCGAAGGCGACGAGATCGGCGGCGTCATGTACGACTTCAACCGCATGGCCCGGCGGCTCGAGCAGCAGACCGAGGCCCTGCAGCAGGTCAACCGCGAGATCGAGGCCAAGGCCGCCGAACTGGCCGAGGCCCACAAGTCCAAGGACCGCTTCCTCGCCAACATGAGCCATGAGCTGCGCACGCCGCTGAACTCGATCATCGGCTTCTCCGAGCTGATCGTGCGCAAGGCCGGGGCGATGCCCGAAGCCACCCGCCTCGGCCAGTACGCCGAGCGCATCCTCAACGGCGCCGAGCACCTCCTCGAGCTGATCTCCGACCTGCTCGAGGTCGCCAAGGTCGACGCCGGCGTCCTGCGGCCGGCCTTCCGCGAGGTCAACCTCGCCGCCTGCCTCGCCCGCGTCGAGCAGATGCTCCGTCCCCTCGCCGAACACAAGGGGTTGGCCTTCGTCCTGGAGCCGGTCGCCCCGGACCTCACCTTGGAGGCCGACGACCGCCTCCTCCGTCAGGTCCTCATCAACCTCGTCAACAACGCCATCAAGTACACCCCGGCGGGCCGCGTCGCCGTGCGCGCCGAGGCCGACGAGGGGGAATGCCGGATCGCCATCGCCGACACCGGCATCGGGCTGGCCGAGGAGGACCAGCGGCTGATCTTCCGCGACTTCCACCGCGTCGAGCAGGGCCTGACCTCCAATTACGAGGGCGTCGGCCTCGGCCTCACCCTGAGCAAGCGCATCGTTGAATTGCACGGGGGGCGGATTATGGTACGCAGCGAACTTGGCCGCGGCAGCGTCTTCACCGTCATCCTGCCCCGCCGACAGCCCCCCGAGGAAAGGACACCCGCCCCATGAGCCGCACCATCGCCCACCGCCTCCTCCCCGTCCTGGCCGCCGCCCTGCTGCTCGGCGGCGGCTCCGCCTGCCGCAGCTGGTTCCCCCAGGACGAAGCCCCCCCGGTCGCCGCCGCCGCTGAACCGGTGAAGTCCGCCCTCGACAACCAGGAGAAGCAGGCCTGCGCCGAGGCCATCCTGGACACCATCCTGACCGGCCTCGCCGAACAAGATCGCGCCCGCTACCTGACCCACTTCACGCCGGAATGGCAGACCAAGTTCACCGCCGCGAACTTCGCCAAGATGGCCGAGGCGATCGACGCCGACCTCGGGCCGTACCAGTCGCGGCAGTTCCTCGGGCGCCTCGACAAGCAGGTCCTCGACATCTTCATCTGGAAGGCCCGCTTCGGCAAGGCCGACGAGGACGCCCTCGTCCGCCTCGTCCTCGGCGAGGTCGACGGGCGCCTCCAGGTCTTCAGCTTCAGCATCTCGCCATACTGATGGTCATCCTCGGCATCGACACCGCGCTGCGCTGCACCGGCTACGGGGCGATCCGCATGGTCTCCGCCAACGATGCCCTCATCCTCGACTGCGGCGTCATCCGCAATCCCCCCGCCGCCCCCCACAGCGAATGCCTCCGGCGCCTCGCCGGCGGCACCCGCGAACTGGTCGCCCGATTCAATCCCGCCGCCGCCGTCGTCGAGGGCGCCTTCTACCAGAAGAACGTCAAGACCGCCATGATCTTGAGCATGGCCCGCGGTGCCATCGTCGCCGCCCTCGCCGAGGCCGGCGTCCCCGTTTGGGCCTATGCCCCGCGCAAGGCCAAGCAGGCCGTCGTCGGCAATGGCAACGCCGCCAAGGATCAGGTCGCCGCCGTCCTCGCCGCATTGTTCCGCCTGCGTTGCGAGGATATAGTCTTGGACGCGACCGATGCGCTGGCCCTGGCCCTCTGCCATGGCCGCATGGCCATGAGCCCGGCCGCCGACGTGCTCCTCGACAAACCCCTGTGAACCGACGGAAACGCTCAACGGATTCGACGTGAAGGGGCAATAGAATCGAGGACGAGGACGAGGACGATCGGAACCCCGTTGTCGCGGACGGGCGAACCCCTGTCTCCCAAGGAACCAAGCCGAGAACGAGCCCGACAGTCACCGACGGCAGCGAAATGATGTCCCAGAGCCACCAGGGAGGCCTCCCATGAT
>CAZBDL010000418.1:0-3538 GCA_964490525.1 uncultured Victivallales bacterium
CCGACCAGCTCCGCGCCGAGGGTCTTGCTGGCCGAGGTGCCGAGCGCCGCGATCAACTCGTCGGTGTTGGTGTCGGTCAGCGGGATGCGGATTTCGGCGTAGGTGACGCCGCCATCCTCGACCTCGGCCACGGAAATCCCCTCCTGGACGCGGATCTGCGGGACGGTGGCGGTGTCCCAGTCGTTGGCGAGGACGAAGTCCCAGGCGGCATAATCGAGTTCGGCCAGAGCGAATGGCGAACCGTTGCCGTGCAGGAGCCGCAGGCACAGGCGCGGGCGCAGGCCCCGGGTAATGGTCGGGGCGGCGGCCTTCTGGTTGTGGCGATCCACGATTACCGCCGCCACGTCGTCGGCCCGCAGATGAATGACAATGTCCTGCATCAGCCTTCCTTTCCGTCCCTGATATCCGCAATCAGCCGTTCAATGGCTGCCCAATCCGGCATGACGCCGCGCAGCTGGAACGCCTTGCGGGCGTTGCGGATGGCGTCATGGAGAACGGGCCACGCCTGGGCGTGCTCCTCGGCCAGCCGGAGGTTGCCGATGGCCTTGAGGCGTCCCCGGTAGCCGTCGAAGGCCTCGCCAAGCAAAGTCCAGGAGACGCCGATATGCTTCTCGACGCATTCCAGGCATGGCGGTTCCGTGGCCAGCCTCCGCGATGGACGCAGGGTCGGCTTGACGTTTTTTCCGCAACAGGCCATGCTCGTCTCCAGGTCAGAAGGTTGCCGCCACGACCAGCGGGGGATAGAAGAAATTGGCCCCGACCCGGCGGACGCCGGACCCGTCCGTCCAGTCCCAATGCACGTCGTTGGCGGGGTATCTGCCGTTCTGCTCGAAGCCAGGGATCGTCGAGTTGACCACCGGCATGTGGTCATAGATGCCGACGGGGCCGGCAGCCTCCAGGTGGGAGAACGGACGGTAGGCGCTTCCCGAGTAGTTTCCTCCCTGGATCATCCACCGGGTGAACCACTTCATGGGCTCGTCCTCCTGGCTGTAGACGGTATAGAACAGGCAGTTCGGCCGGATGTTGGCGTTCCCCCCGATGGCGGTGCCGCCGGGGTGGCTGTAGCAGTACTCGGAAGTGATCCGCCATGGGGGACTGCTGGAGCCGCTGGAGTAATAGTTGGTCCTGGTCGACCAATATCCGAAGATCGACTGTCCGAAGGGGTTGTCGCTGCGGCTGTCGTAATACCATCCGGGCCCATAGACGCCGCTGGCCTGGTATCGTGCGCCGAGTCCATGGGTGTGGGAGCGGCTGCAGTCCGTGCACTCCGACCCGTAGGACCAGCTGCCGTCCGGATTGATCGTGGCGGACCGCCGGCTGAACTGCAGGTGCCAGATCCTCACATACTCCGGGACATCCTGGCAGCAGCATTCCTCGAAGTCCTGTTGCGAAACCAGCATCGGCGTGAGCTTGCCGTCGATGATCCGTGCGGGAAATTGCTTGCCGGGCATGATGAGGAAGGGGCCGAGAGTCATGGCTAGGGCTCCTCTTCGGGACATTCAAACTCCGCCACCTCGATCCATTCCAGGCCCGGCTCGTCGCCACCAACCGTCAGCAGCAGGACGTAGGTGCCGTCATCTTCCGGTCGCGGCGGCAAATCGTGAGACGTCAAGAGCACCACGGCCCACTGCAATCCCGTCCCCGGGGCCTTCCAGAGGATGCGGACGGGGCCCGCGTCGGCGGACTTGAGCCCTTCGGCGGCGATCTCCGCGCTCCGGTGGCCCTCGCTGGCGACATCCACCTGGGCGGGGGTGACGCCGCAGACCAGCGCCCTGCCGGTCTCGCCGTCCTTCAGCGGCTGCTGGACGATGGCCAGGGGCAGATCAAGATTCTCCGATGACGGCGCGACCGCCTCGAACACCGGCGGACGGGACCGGAACTCGGCCTCGTTGTCGGCGAAGGTGATCAGGATGTCCCCGATCATCACCGGGGCGAACTGGTCGAGATCTGCTCCGGCGTCGTTGCGGACGCGCACCAGGCAGGGCTGCGAAGTCCGCGCGGCCTGGCCGGAGGCCACGTCGAGGAGTCCGGCGCGGTGCGCCAGGGCGGCATCGACGAATGCGTTCCAGTCGTCCGCCGCCGGACGGAACCGTTGTCCCCGACCAACCTTGCTGAGTCCTGGTGCCATGGTCACCTCCCCAGGCCCAGGGCCGCGAAGTCGGCGGCCTCGTAGACCTGCTCGATGTAGACGGCGGCGGGCTTGCGGACGAGGGCCTTCTTGTCGCCGTCGACCTCGTCGGCGTAGCGGACCCACATGTAGTCCCAGCCCTTTTTCTCGGTGACCTCGATGCCGCCGACGGAGAAGTTGCGGCGGTTCGGCGAATGGGCGAACCGGTAGGATATCTCGACGGGCTGGTCGGTCTTGCCGGAGCCGGTCGCGCCGAGGAAAAGCACCTCCCCGGCCTCGTATCCCTTCCAGCTCGAGGCGTTGACCTTGCCGGTGAGGTTGGCCAGGGCGAGGCGGAAGGCGGTGGTGATCTCCCCGGCCTCGACGATGCGCGCCAGGGAGAACGAAAGGTTGGGCATGACGATGTCGACGCCGTTGACCTGCTCGCCGTCATAGCCGATGGCCCCGCCCAGGTCGGGAGCGGATGCGGACGGGTAGCGGCCCCTGGTCGAGAGCGACTGGGTGATGTGCTGTGTCCCGCCGGTGGTGTCGAAGGAGAAGGAAGGCTCGGTTTCCTCCTCCTCCGGGGTGGATTCCTGGGTCTCGTAGCGGGCCACGACCTTCCAGGTGTCGGCGTTGATCCGCTCGGTGATCTCGATGGACTTGCGGGGCACCCCGGCGTGGAAGGCGGGGATTTCCGCGAGGGCCGCCTCCTTGACCTCCTCCTCGTCGGCCGCATGGCGGACGACGTAGGGGATCTCCGCCGACGACTTGGTCGAGACGACCTCGGTGCGGCCCTGGAAGAGTTCCTCGACGATGGCAGCCATGATCCGCTCCTACTCGAAGGCCAGCTCGCCGCTCTCCTCGAGCTGGCGGGCGATCAGCTTGGTGTTGCGTGCAGTCTCCTCCGAGGCCTTGGCGGTGCGCTCCTCGACGGCTGACGGGCCCAGGCCCATGCGGTCGGCGGCCTCGGCGGAGAACGAGCCGACCACGTCCACCTTGAGCGCCCGCTCCAACTCCGGGACGGCCGTCCCGAGCATGTCCTTGAACTCCCCGATGTCGGGCTGCTGAGCCCCGGGTGCCTCGGCGGCGGCGCGCTTGGCCTTGGCCTCGGCGAGGGCGGCGCGCCACTCGTCCTTGGCGGCATCGAGCTGCGACTGGGCGGCGACGAGGGCGTCGGCGTAGTCGGCCTGCTGCTGGGCGAGCTCCTGGTTGAGCATGTCGCCCATCATCGCCTGGTTCTCGCGCCGCTCGCGGTCGCGCTCGACATAGTTCTGCTTCGAGGCATCGATGCTGGCGCGCAGACGGTCGTCCTCGGCGAGGTTCCGCGACTGGACGTCCCGGTCAACGGCAGCCTTCCCGGCGGCGACATCGACGTCCTTGCCGAAGATGCCCTTGAGGTCGAGCCAGCGCTTGGCCAGGAAGCCCATG